>JBASAV010000031.1:0-1906 GCA_049650785.1 Lewinella sp.
CTAAACAGGTAGCATGCTTACCAACGAGAATAGTCCGTAACCCTGAAAAACCGTAAAGACCAGCAGATTGAGGAACTGTTAAATCACCCCTTATTCCGCAAGTCGTCAATAAACCGCGTTAGCTCCATTTCATCGTACACCAGCACCTCCCGTGGCTTACTGCCCTGGGAAGGACCTACGATGCCGAGTTGTTCCATCTGGTCCATTATGCGGCCCGCGCGGTTGTAGCCCAGCTTTAGCCGACGCTGCACCATACTGGTGGAGCCGTGCTGTTGCGAGATGATCAGGCGGGCGGCATCCTCGAACATGTCGTCCAGGTCGGCGTAGCTGAGCGCGCCGGAGCCGGCCATTTCCTCGTCGGTGTTGTACTCGGGAAGGAGGTAGGGTTCTACGTATCCACGCTGGTTGCCGATGTAGTTAATGACCTGTTCCACTTCCGGGGTGTCGACGAAGGCACCCTGCAGACGTACCACGTCGCCACCGTTGCTGAGGAGCATATCTCCGCGACCGATGAGCTGATCGGCACCGCCGGAATCCAGGATGGTCCGGGAGTCGACCTTGGCGGTTACTTTATAGGCAATCCGGGCGGGGAAGTTGGCTTTGATAACCCCGGTGATGATATTCACCGACGGGCGCTGGGTGGCAATCACCAGGTGGATCCCTACGGCCCGCGATAGCTGCGCCAGTCGGGCGATCGGCATCTCCACTTCCTTACCCGCCGTCATGATGAGGTCGGCAAACTCATCGATCACGAGCACGATCCAGGGGAGGAACTTGTGGCCCTTCTCCGGATTAAGCCGCCTGGAGACGAATTTTTCGTTGTATTCCTTGATGTTCCGCGCTGCCGCCTTCTTGAGCAGGTCGTAGCGCTGGTCCATTTCAATACACAGCGAGTTCAGGATATGGATAACCTTGGTCGTCTCCGTGGTGATCGGCTCGGTCTGCCCCGGCAGGAAGGCCAAAAAGTGGCTTTCCAGTTTCGCGTAGGGGAAGAGCTCTACTTTCTTCGGGTCGATCATGACCAGCTTGACCTGACTGGGGTGCTTCTTGTAGAGCAGCGACATGATGATCGAGTTGATGCCCACCGACTTACCCTGTCCGGTGGCCCCCGCTACCAGCAGGTGGGGCATCTTGGCCAGGTCGGCGATGAGCACCTCGTTCTTGATCGTCTTGCCCAGGGCCAGGGGAAGGTCCATCTTGGCGGTCTGGAATTTCTCGCTTTCCAGGACTTCCCGCATACTGACCATCTGCGGGTTCTTGTTCGGTACCTCGATACCGATCGTTCCCCGGCCCGGGATCGGGGCGATGATCCGGATACCGAGGGCCGCCAGCGATAGGGCGATGTCGTCCTCCAGGTTCTTGATCTTGGAGATCCGCACGCCGGGTGCGGGAACAATTTCATAAAGCGTCACCGTGGGGCCGATGGTCGCGCGGATCTTGGTGATCTCGATCTTATAATTGAGTAGGGTCTCGATGATCTGGTCCTTGTTCGCTTCCAGCTCGGCCCGGTCCACCTCGTGCTTGCCGGTCTCTCCCTCTTCCAGTAGTTCCAGTGTGGGCCTCTGGTACGAGGGCAGGTCGGCGGTCGGATCGTAGGGCTCGGTATGGTCCTTATTCTCCTCGGTGACGGCGAGGCTGGTGTCGATTCCCTCGTCACCATCGGCAACGATCAGGTTGTCGCCGCCTACTGCCAACGGGTCTTTGCTTACCAGGGTCAGATCGCCCACGGATTCCAGCGGGATTTCCATCTGATCGCCCTTGAGTTGCTCACGCCCTTCTTCGGAAAGCGTGCGTGGCTTGGGACCTTCTATTTCGAAATCGCCGCGGTCGCCGGGCGCCAGTGTTTGCGCACGTTCGACTTCCCGGCGGGGCGGGGAGAGGTTGGGCGACGCAGGCGCAGGAGAAG
>JBASAV010000032.1:0-3005 GCA_049650785.1 Lewinella sp.
AAAATACTGCGGCCATATGTGCCCAGGGCGCTGATGTAACCCAAGCCTTTTGAGGCGGCATAGGTGATGGGTCCGCCATCTGGCAGGAAGATGAACCGTTCACTGATACTGCGAGCTTCGGTGAATGCATCACCGCTGTAGCATCCCAGACTCATCATGAACATGTATTTGTTCCGGTTGTGATAGTTCTGTGGATTGTCGATGCTAAAGTCAAATCCCTGGCTACTGGAGTGACCGTAGAAGGTCAGGACCGAGACTCCTCCGTTAATGCGGTTGAAGACAATGTCCTGGCCGGCTTCTTCGATTGGATCGCTGTTTGTCTTGTAGACGCTCGTCACTTGGCCGGCAAAGAGGCTGGATTCGAAGATGTCCTCCATGGTTCCGAGATTGTAACGGATGGCGCTTTGCTCGCCGGCCGATCCGCCACCGCCGAGGAATAGCGCTTGCTTCATCCAGGCCACGTCATCAATGGTCTGATTCGCATCGAAGATCTGCTTTTCGACCTCTCTCAGCTTTTTCCGATATATACCTACCTCGGAGGTGGTAATAGCGGACAAGCGACCGGTAGCCAGTTTGGGTCGAACGCTACCAATATCGGCAGATAGCAGATTGTCGGAGGCCGGGTATCCGAAGCTCGGGATGAAAAAGGTTTCCTGCGCCGCTTCCAAGTCTTCACCTAGTCGGGTATCTTGATACTCGCGACCCTTCCCGATTAAAAACAGGTAATTCAGTTCTGGAGCCGCTGCTATGGCGGCGTGCAGGTAGTTGCGGATCGCCTGCGGATGGCGACGCAGGCCGTAACCATAGGCATCGTACAGATCTTCTACGTAAACGGTATGTACGGAATACCCGCCACCCTGGACACTTTCTCGGTAGGCGGCTAGCTCGTTGATTTCGGTACCAGCCAGTCGGCGACTGGTCAGTAGCAGGTAGTTTACCGCGGAGCCGGGGAGTAAATCCACAAGGGAAATGACTTCGGTATCGTCCGGCACGGCCGCTTGATTGACTAGTACGTAGTCTTTCGCATCCGAGCTGGCGGGAAGCGGAAAGCTTCCGGACGAACCGGTATACACATTTCCGCTGGTCAGGTCATATAGGCGACTGCCACTACCGACCGTCCCTTCGAATACCAGGGTACGGGCGGGGCCGCCGGGTAGCGAGAAGCGAAGCGACCCGGATTCCGCCATGGCGCGGGCCGGGTAAGTAACGGCAACGAAAGCGAGATTTGCCTTGTCCCGATCTTCCGCCTGTCCTGTAATGCTGAAGTTTGCTGTCGCCGTGGTGATGGGAAAGGTCAGCGTGGTGTCCTGTAGACTCCATCCGTCTTCGGTTTCGATTGTGGCCAGTTCCTCATTATTTACCCGAATGAGCTGGGCGTGCGTATCTCCGAAGGCCAGCCCGAAACGGACCTGTAAGTTGGCCTGGCCAGCGACCGCCCCGGGAAGGTCGAGTTTTTCTGAAAAGGTAGTTGTTCCTCTGCTGGATAGCAGATCGTTGCTCCCCAATGAACCGAATCCCTCATTCCATTCGTAATGCGAAAAGTAGATGCTCTGTCCGGACGTGCGCCGAAAAAATTTACTCTGTCTTGCGGTGTAGACTTTCTCTACTTCCCGGTAAATGGTGGAGGTTGGCTCCCCTCCGGCCACCGCCGGGCCCGCCTCGTAGCGCAGCACCTCCGCCGGAGAAACGGCCAGTCTCAGGAAGTAAGCTGCCGTATCGGTGTACATACCGTACCGGGTATTCAACAGCATATCCTCTCCGAACTCGAACAGGTGGCGGTCCATTTCGCTGCGTGCGCGCTCGCCGTAGAAATGTAACTCCCCGTTCACCACATCCACGGGCACCTGCTCGCCCAGGTGGAATAGCTGCAAACGATTGATGTCGCCACCATCGGCCAGCAGACCGGATGCGGACAGCACCTCGGCCGATACCCGATAAAAGCCATCGTTGGCTACGTCTACGCGAAGATGGCGGCTATCCGCCTTGTACCATTCGTTGCCGTACCGCACGCCGGATTCCGCAGTCATTTGGGCGCCCAGGGCTAGCGGAAAAACAAGGATCAAGATACAAAGGGTAAAGCTGCGGTACATAGTCTGTGGTTGGTCCGGCACAAGCCGGAGGGGGGTTGGTTAAAACCAACTTTAAAGGTAACGCCATCAGGTTGGTCCTGGGTACAAGTAGTTACGGGAAATTGTCCGGTACCGGACGCTCCTCATTCCAAAATATATGTCGGGCTCTGGTCACGAAGGGGGGGCATTCCGCGGTAGGCGAGCCCGACACTCAGTGATTTTGATCCCGGCGCTGTGAGTAGCTCGCTGGAGAATCCACTGGCATAGAGCAAGATGGTTTGCCCGGCGGGCAGGCTGTCGACTTTCAGGTCAGCGAGCTCCTCGTATTCGTACGCGCCGTCGGGCAAGCGATTGATCAGAAACAGACTGATGGGTACGGATGCGGTGAGGTCAATTGGTCTTGGTGAGGTAGCGTAAACCTTTAGCTCTTCCTCACCGCTTGCTGGCATATCAGCTTCCAATTGTATATCCGTGATCAACTGAAAATTTTCGATGCGGAGCAGGCGCATACTACCCTTCTGGGTCAGGAAGGTGTCCAAGCCCGGATAATTCCAGTTGGCCTGTCCGAGAATGAAAACCGGACGGTTGTGATACTGGGTATCGCGTTGCCAGATATCGTACTGGCTGGGCCGGTAGGCCACATCGGTAAAGGTCCAGCCGGGCTGGCCGTGGCTGTAGAACTCGTAAAGCGAGGCGAAGCGGTAACTGTTTTCGATCATGACGGGGGTGTCGCCGGCTATAGCATGGAGCCGCTCCACCCAGGGCCGGTGATCGAAGGGCTTCTCGAAGGGGAGCCACTGCCGGGGAGCCATCAGCAATAGCCGTGCTAACAGTAGGATACCTACCGTTATCCAGCATAATTTTAATAGCAAAGGTCGCCACGACGGGAACCGCGCTACCGCTCTAAAGGCGAGGTAAATGAGGGGAATGCAAAGA
>JBASAV010000033.1:0-4479 GCA_049650785.1 Lewinella sp.
GCCTAAATCATTTCCAAAGTATGGACTGAGCACCGACGCTAGAGAGACACTATTGAACAAAAACACAACACATCTTTGAAATCCCCATAAAGGGGATTATCACTGATTAGATTTTTCATTGACTTGAATAGCATTCTATTTAAGTCAGTACTTATTCGCCATACGGTATACATCGTAGGACTTAGATTCCCGGAGTCATACCGGGGAGATTTTCTTTGAATAGTGGAGTCGGTGCTCCGGCCCATATAAGCCTAAATCATTTCCAAAACAGGACCGAGCACCGACGCTAGAGAGACACTATGAACATAACACGATTACTACATACATGAAGATTATGTAGCTGGATTCCAATTTATCATTGAACTCACCTTAAAAACGGCCGTGCGCTAAGATTATTACCCATCCGTTAAAAGGTTTTTAACTACTGGTTTCTAGCCCCCGATTTGCGGGGTTTCATCCGCGCGAAAGCCGCTGCGGTCACCATAAAATGGGCTATTGTTTTTTGTATACCCCATGTCAGGCAACAGTATCTGGTTACCGCTTCCCCTTGAAGTTACCCGCCATCTGGGCCATCATCGGGTTGTTCGATAGCTTGTGCATCATCTTGCGCATCTGGTCGAACTGTTTGATGAAGCGGTTAACGTCATCCATTCCCTGGCCGCACCCGCGGGCGATGCGCTTCTTCCGGCTGAGGTTGAGCAACTCGGGACTGCGGCGCTCCTCCGGCGTCATACTATAGATGATGGCTTCCACACGGGTGAAGGCGGTGTCGTCGATGTCGATGTTCTTCATCGCCTTGGACATACCGGGGATCATGTTGAGCAGGCTCTTCATATCCCCCATTTTCTTGAGCTGGGCCAGCTGGCTGAGGAAGTCGTTGAAGTCGAACTTGTTCTTCTTCATCTTCTTCTCGAGGCGCTTGGCCTCTTCCTCGTCGAACTGGTCTTGAGCCCGTTCCACGAAGGAGATGATGTCACCCATACCCAGGATGCGCTGCGCCATCCGGTCCGGGTGGAACACGTCCAGCGCCTCCATCTTCTCACCGGTACTGACAAACTTGATCGGTTTGCCTACGGTGTACTTCACCGACAGGGCAGCTCCGCCGCGGGTATCGCCGTCCAGTTTAGTGAGGACGACACCGTCGTAGTTGATTCGCTCGTTAAAGACCTTAGCCGTATTCACCGCATCCTGGCCGGTCATGGAGTCCACCACGAAAAGGGTTTCGGTGGGGTTGATGGCCTGGCGAACGTCACTGATTTCTTGCATCATCTTCTCGTCGACCGAAAGCCGGCCGGCGGTGTCCACAATGACGATGTCAAACTTATTCTGCTTCGCGTAGGCAATGGCGTTGAGCGCAATCTCTACGGGGTTCTTATTTTCCGGTTCCTTATAAATTTCGGCACCAACCTGACCGGCGAGTACGGTCAGCTGGTCGATGGCCGCAGGGCGGTATACGTCACAGGCGGTGAGCAGTACTTTGTCCTTCTTCTTTTCCTGCAGGAATTTGGCCAACTTGCCACTAAAGGTGGTTTTACCCGATCCCTGGAGGCCGGCAATCAGGATGACGGCCGGAGTGCCCGTGGTGTTGATCCCGACTGACTGTCCGCCCATCAATTCCGTGAGCTCGTCCTGAACGATCTTGACCATTAGCTGCCCGGGCTTGACGGCCTTCAGGACATTCTCCGTGCCCAGGGCTTTTTCCTTCACTTTGTCGGTGAATTCCTTGGCAATTTTATAGTTGACGTCGGCCGCTACCAGGGCGCGACGGATCTCTTTGAGGCTGGTGGCCACATTGATCTCGGTGATCTTATTATCTCCGGTCAGCGATTTGAAGGCCCCTTCCAGGCGGTCACTCAGGTTGTCAAACATATTCTTGGCGTTTACTCCGCAAAGGTAGTAAACATCCTATCGGTCCGAAGTTTACGCCTCACGGATCAGTCCGTTACGATCCCACCAACGGTCGCGACAGTCGCTTCCGTCGCCAACGGCAAATCGCTGCCCGATCAGCGGAGTCAGGACGCATTGGTCTTCATCGGCCGCTAAAATGCGCTCCACCGGGTCATACCAGGGGTGATCGGACAGGCTGAAGCCGCCCCAGTGAATGGGCAGTAACTGCTTGCCGCCTAACTCCCGGTTTGCCGTTAGGGCCTCTTCGGGTTGCATGTGGACGTTCTTCCAGTGATCATGGTACTGCCCGGAATCGAGCATGGTCAGATCGAATGGCCCCAGCCGTTCGCCGATCTCCTTGAAGTGACGTCCGTAGCCGCTATCTCCACCAAAGTAAATCTGGTGTTTCCCGGTGCGTATGACGAAGCCGCACCACAGGGTTTTGTTGCGGGTGGAGGGGCTACGTCCGCTGAAGTGGCGGGCCGGTGTGGCGGTGAACTCCAGGCCGGCTACGGTAACGGTTTGCCACCAGTCGACCTCCGTGATCTTTTCCGCCTCGATACCCCAGCTGCGTAAGTGAGCGCCGATACCGAGCGGTACGAGATACGCCTGCGTCCGGTCTTTGACCGCCATAAGCGTATCGTAATCCAGGTGATCGTAATGATCGTGGGAGAACACGATCAGGTCGATGTTTCCGATACTTTGCAGCGGGTGGTAGTCCTTGTAAGGGAAGCGATGCCCCAGAAAGGGGACCGGCGCTACCCATTCGCCCAGCATCGGATCGATCAGGATCGTTTTGCCATTGGTTTGCAGGCGTAGGGCCGAATGCCCATACCAGGTGACGTAGTCTTTTGCGGGATCCGGCGTGGTGGAATCTTCCGTCACCGCCACGGGCAAAGGCGCGGTAGGTTGCGTGTTCTTAGCCTTCAAATAGCCAAATAGGTCACCTAACAGGCTGCGCATATCTTCCCGCAATCGTGTCTTATCCAAGTTGCGAAAGCGGCCCATTTTCCACGCCGTGGTACCCTGATAGTCATCCTTTTTCATTTCGGCGAGCGAGGCGCCGAATTGGGGGTCGTTGCGAAATTTCCGGGCAACGTACCCGACGGGTAATAATGCCAGTCCTACAAGCCAGTGCGGTTTCATGGAAGTGCCGGTTATTGCATGGTTTTCTTCGGGTCGGTCAAGGTAGCAGCCTTATCCGTGTTTTCGAAGATAAGGGCGAATACAACGGTCAGTACGCAGCCAATCAGGTTCAGCCAGAGAAAAGCGAGATCGATTTTACCCATCCAGCTGAGCACGAAGGTGGCCGATACAAACAGCTGACCCAGGAGCGCTCCCTTGAATACGGCTTTTCCACCCACCCGTTTGAAAAAGAAGGCGACCACGAAAATGCCGAGGATCGCTCCATAAAATAAGGATCCGATAATATTCACTGCCTGGATCAGATTGTCGAACAGGTCAGCCACCGCGGCAAAGCACAAAGCCACTATGCCCCAACCTATGGTAAACCACTTACTTGCCGCCAGGTAGTGCGCATCGTCGCGATCGGTGACCAGCGAGCGTCGGTATATGTCCACGACGCTGGTGGTTGCCAAAGCATTGAGTTCGGAACTGGTGCTCGACATAGCCGCGGAAAAAATGACCGCGAGTAACAAGCCCACTAGTCCTACCGGCAGGTAGTTGATAATAAAGGTGATGAAAACGTAATCCCGATCTTCCGTGATCAGCTCGGGGTCAAATTGTCCGATGAGGGAGTCTACCGCTGTGGCAATGTTGTCCCTTTCCTGTAGCGTCCGCTCCACCTCCGTACGGGCTTCGGCTATAGCGGGCTCGTCTTCACGGCGGAGGGCTTCGGCCATCGCTACGCTCGCTACCCGGTTTTCCTCGCCAATGACCAGGTAATTGGCTTCGAGTTCCTCCAGCTGGGGCTGGTACTCGGAAGCGCGGAGTTTGTCCAGGTTGGCGGAGTTAAAATGAACGGGAGGCGGCTGGAATAGAAAGAATACGAAAACCAGGATGCCAACCATCAGCACCAGAAACTGCATGGGTACCTTGAAGATGCCGTTAAATAGTAACCCCAGCCGGCTTTCCGCCAGGCTCTTACCGCTTAGATACCGTTGCACCTGCGACTGATCGGTACCGAAGTAAGACAGAAACAAAAAGGTGCCGCCCAGCATGGCCGACCAGATATTATACCGGTCGTCGAGATTGAATTCCAGGTCGATCACCTGTAGCTTGCCGAGGTGGCCGGCTACTCCGATCGCGTCGCTGAATCCGATCCCTTCCGGTAGTTTCAGAACGACCACCACACCGGCGATGAACATGCCGATCAGGATGACGATCATCTGTTGCTTCTGCGTTACCGATACCGCCTTTGTGCCCCCTAGAACCGTGTAGAAGATGACCACCGCCCCGATAACGAGAATGGTTGCACTGAGGGGCCAGTTGAGGATGGTAGACAGCACAATCGCCGGAGCGTAAATGGTGATGCCCGCCGCCAGGCCCCGCTGCAGGAGAAACAGCAGGGCGGTGAGCGTTCGGACACGTAGATCGAACCGCCCCTCCAGGTATTCGTAGGCCGTATAGACC
>JBASAV010000034.1:0-3252 GCA_049650785.1 Lewinella sp.
GTCCGAGTTCGTCGGCTGTCCAGTCGGTTGCGGCGAAATTAGGGTATACGGCGGCGAGGCTGCTGTAGTCTGACTCACTGAATTCAAGGACTTTGTTGCCTATGTGCCTTGCGCAGGCACCGAAGGCGAGGTAGAAACTGCGGGCTTTGAAATCCTCCTGTAAGGCGGTGAGCTGCTGCTCCAACCAAGCGTCGGCATCGGACGTCAAATGCCGTTGGAGTATGTGATGGAGGGTTCTGTTCATGAGATTATGGGGCGAGTCAGCTTGGGAACGCGGACGTGGGTGTAGTGTTTTATTTGTATTGGTGGGACGACCAGCACGAAAAGGTAGTCGCATCTCCGGAGAGCATGGATGTCGTCGGACGAGCCTCTTTCATCGATCGTCCGACGACATGGAAGCCTAGTTCTCCTTGAGCGCCATATTACCCATCTTCAGCTTGGCTTTCAGGGCGAATACTTCATCCCGGTACTGAGCGGCACTCATAAAATCGAGCTCTTTGGCGGCCTTTTTCATCTTCCGCTCCGACTCGGCTATTGCGAGTTCCAGCTGGTCCTTGGTCATGTGCTGAAGAACGGGATCGGCGGCCAGACTGGGTTGCGTTTGTTCCACGTAGGCGTTCCGCGCCTTCTTCCCCCGGATATCCAGGATGGTGCTGCGGTTGATGATTTCCTCGCGGGTTTTGGCCATCGTTTCCGGGGTGATGTCATGTTCCTCGTTGTACGCCATTTGAATGACCCGGCGACGGTTCGTTTCATCGATGGTGCGGCGCATCGAGTCGGTCATCGTGTCGGCATAGAAGATGACCAGGCCATTGCTATTACGCGCGGCACGACCGGCCGTCTGCGTGAGACTACGCTCGTTACGCAGGAAACCTTCCTTATCGGCATCGAGAATGGCGACCAGGGATACCTCCGGAAGGTCCAGGCCCTCCCGCAGCAGGTTGACGCCTACCAGCACATCAAACTCGCCCAGGCGGAGATCCCGAAGAATTTCTACCCGCTCCATGGTATCTACTTCGGAGTGGATGTAGCGAACGCGGATGTTCATATTGGCGAAGTAGCTGGTTAGTTCCTCGCTCATGCGCTTGGTCAGGGTGGTCACCAGGACACGTTCGTTGACCTTGCGGCGCTCGTCGATCTCTTCGATGAGGTCGTCGATCTGGTTCATACTCGGCCGGACCTCGATCGGCGGATCCAGCAGGCCCGTAGGGCGAATAAGTTGTTCGACGATCTCCCCGCCGGTCTGCTCCAGTTCATAATCACCAGGCGTGGCGGACACGTAAACCACCTGGTTGATGAGACTTTCAAACTCCGTGAAGTTAAGGGGCCGGTTATCCATGGCGGACGGCAGGCGGAAGCCGAAATTGACCAGCGATAGCTTACGGGCCCGGTCACCACCGAACATGCCGCGTACCTGGGGGACGGTCACGTGACTCTCGTCGATGATCATAAGGTAATCGTCGGGGAAGTAGTCAAGCAGGCAGAAGGGACGTGTACCCGGGCGGCGACCGTCAAAAAAGCGGCTGTAGTTTTCGACCCCGTTGCAGTAGCCGAGTTCCTTCATCATTTCCAGGTCGAAGCTCGTGCGCTCGTGGATACGCTTGGCCTCCAATAAACGGCCCTCCCGTTCAAAGTAGCGCTCCTGTTCGTAGAGCTCGTCCTCGATGTTTCGGATGATGCCGTTGATCCGCTCTTTGGGGGCGACATAGAGATTAGCCGGAAAGATGGCGGCATTCCGCATGGTTTCGATCCGCTTCCCGGATTCGATCTCTATCCGCTCGATGGTTTCGATCTCGTCGCCGAAGAAGACCACCCGGTAGCCGAAGTCCACGTACGGCAGGTTAATATCGACCGTATCTCCACGGACCCGAAAGGTGGCGCGGCGGAAATCCGTTTCGGTCCGGCTGTAGAGACTATCGACGAGATCGTAAAGGAATCCGTTGCGACTCTTGGTCTGGCCGACTTCGAGGCGGATAATACCCGATTTATAATCCTCCGGGTTGCCCATACCGTAGATGACCGATACGGAGGCGACGATGATGATGTCGCGGCGGCCGCTGAGTAGGTTGGAAGTGGCACGCAGGCGGAGCTTGTCTACCTCTTCGTTGATAGCGAGGTCCTTCTCGATGTAGGTATCGGAGGTGGAGATGTAGGCTTCGGGCTGGTAATAATCGTAGTAGCTCACGAAGTATTCCACCGCGTTTTCGGGAAAGAACTCCTTGAATTCCCCGTAGAGCTGGGCGGTGAGGGTTTTGTTGTGGGTGAGTACCAACGTCGGCCGGTTCAACTGAGCGATGGCATTGGCCATCGTAAAGGTTTTTCCAGACCCGGTTACCCCCAGCAGTACCTGCCCACGCTCGCCTTCTTGCACCCCATGCACGAGTTTGTCAATGGCCTGGGGCTGATCGCCGGTGGGGTCGAATTTGGATGTGATCTTGAAGGACATGGGCGGGGGAGGTATCTCGGTTGCTGGAAGATAACCGGCGGTACAAACAAATTGTTGGAGGGGATTCCGGTTTACCTACCCTTGCCGGCCAGGAGTTTGGCGCTTATATTGATGTATGATCCGTACGCCCCACCGAAAGTACATCACCTACGTCGTGTTGGTACTTGTCGCTATTCTGCTGCTACTACTCTTCGGGTGGGAAGAGGAGGGTCAGATCAAGTCCGCCCTTAAATCATTCATCCGGGCGGTAACTTAAACCATATTCAACGCATAAACGGGAAACGCGCCGCATCATGTCTGTCAAAATCTCCCGCCGTGAAGAGAAGCGGGCCACTCCCCTACGTGATTTCTTACTTGCCGCTACCCTACCCTTATTGCTGGCCGGGGTTATCGGCTACCTGGCCGGGCGGGCGGCGAATGTGGATGCCGGAATCAACCGCGCCGAAGTCCACGAAATGAAAAAGCGTGCCGAACGGGCGGAAGGCAAACTCGCGGAGCAGACCCGCTTCGTGCACGATGTGGATTCCCTTACCCAGCTGCTGATCGAAGCACGGGACGCGCGCAAGGAGGAGTTTAGCCAGATCGTGGCACAGGGAAGTTCAGACTTCGCCTTCGGCGAGGATCCCCTTTCCAACTGGACCAAACAGGTGAGGCAAGATCTCACTTCGTATTCCCGCGCCATAAACGAACTACAGGGGAGTATTGCCGGGCGGGAGATTATTGAAGAGTCGTCGATCATTCCGATCACGAACCTCTACGGCACGTTGATCGACCAGTGCGGACAGTACTTTAATGATCAGCGGCGT
>JBASAV010000035.1:0-10634 GCA_049650785.1 Lewinella sp.
CTCCTGTTCGATTGGGTCATTGAGAACCTACTCCGTAATGCACTTGATGCCATGGACGGAAAAGGGCAGATCAGTAGCGAAGTGACGGAGAAGGACGGCAACGTGCTCATCGACATAACGGATACGGGGAAGGGCATGTCAGCCCGTAATGTCCGCCGTGTCTTCGATCCGGGATTCACAACTAAAAAGCGAGGGTGGGGCCTGGGATTAAGTTTGGTCAAGCGCATCATTGAAGAATATCATCAGGGTAAGATCGTAGTGCTGCATTCCGAACCCGGAAAGGGAACCACCTTTCGCATTACGCTGCCCCGGGCCAATCAGAAAATCACCGCATGAAGCAGGATGTCATTATTGCAACGGCTACCCCGTCAGGGGAGGGGGCTATTGGGGTGATCCGACTTAGCGGTCCGGGCTGTATCGAACTGATCGACCCATTTTTTCCATCGGAGAATTTGCCGTCAGCACAAGCGCGACGAGTGTACTACGGCCCCTTGAAGGATCCCGCCGGTGATATAATCGATGAGGTAGTCCTGACCCTCTACCGGGCACCGGCTTCCTATACCGGGGAGGATGCGGTCGAGATCAGTTGTCACGGGAGTCCGTACATCTTACAGCGGGTCATTCGCCTGGGCAACGAAGCGGGTGCGCGGCCGGCCGGGCCGGGTGAATTCAGTCAGCGCGCGTTTCTGAACGGAAAGCTCGATCTGAGTCAGGCCGAGGCGGTCGCCGATTTGATCGCCTCCCGTTCCGCTGCCGCCCACCGGATCGCACTGGGTCAGCTGCGGGGAGGGGTCAGTACCGAGATCGCCGAATTGCGAGTGAAATTGGTGGATTTTGCCAGCCTGATCGAACTGGAGCTTGATTTTGGGGAGGAGGACGTCGAGTTTGCCGACCGTGGCCAATTGGGAGATCTCGTGAAGAAGATCAGAGCCCGCATTGAGGCACTAACGACAAGTTTCCGTCTGGGTAATGCCATAAAAGAAGGGGTTTCGACGGTAATTGCCGGACGTCCCAACGCCGGAAAGTCAACCCTCCTCAATGCCCTGCTGAACGAAGAACGGGCCATCGTTTCTAATATACCCGGAACCACCCGGGACACGATCGAGGAGACCGTCAACATTGACGGCATCCCCTTTCGACTGATCGATACGGCCGGCATCCGCGACGCTACGGATGCTATCGAAGCGATGGGCGTAGAGCGGACCCTGCACCAAGTCGCCGTCGGTCACTTGCTGATTTACGTATTTGACGTGATCGAAACCGATCCGGCGACCCTCGCCACCGATCTTGATCGGCTTCACCGGGAAGATCTGGATCTTATTGTAGTGGCCAATAAAATGGACCTCAATCCGTACACGAAATACGAACACTACTTCGGGCCGGGATATTCCGGCCGATGGAAGGTGCCGAAAGAACGGTGGATCCCCATGATCGCCAGTGAGCGCAGTAATCTCGAATACTTGCGTTCAACCCTATCGCAAATTGTCACCGGTGGACGGGGTGGGGTAGATGCGCAAGAAGTCATCCTCAGCAATGCCCGTCACTACGATGCCCTCCAACGGGCCGATCACGCTCTGGAGCGGGTGGAAGCGGGTCTGCATTCCGGCCTGAGCCAGGACTTCGTGGCCATGGATATTCGGCAGAGTTTGCGGGACCTGGGCGAGATCACCGGCGAAATAACTACCGACGATCTGCTGGGGAATATCTTTTCCAACTTCTGCATTGGTAAGTAAGTGGCGTAGGGAACAGAATATTCCCTACTTTAGGGCCGTTGTACAACCATCACCCACTCAGGTGGTTAGCTTACGTAGATTAAAGGTTGCAATTTTGAATTCAGGAAGATTTGAACTATACGGGGCTCCGGACCCCGACGGACGGTGCGGTAATCCGTACGGATCCGATGCCCGTGAAGGGGCTGCGGACCGTCGGGAAGCCGGCGAAGAGCTAGCCGAACGGGAAGCAAATTACCGTCGCAACCGGGAGGAATCCCTGCAACTTTGCATCGACTTCCACGCGTTCTACGGTTCCCATGCCGCCTATCACGTCGACCTTTAACCGCTACTACGTCTACGAGCTGAGCGAGGAAGTTCCGCTTCCCTTTCAGTATGTGCTTAGCCTCACCTCCACCGAACTGGACTACCGGTACCGCACCAATAATCTCACTTTCGTTCCCATTATTCCCGCCGGGCCCTATGCGGACCACGACCCCTACCGGGTTCCCGTCACCCCCGCTGCGAAAGGGGGAGGGGTCCGATTGAACCGGCGGATGTACCTCGCCATTGACGCGCTGCAAACCGTCAATAAAGCCGTGTTTTTACCCAGCCACCTTGGACGCCTTACTGCCGGTGAGGAGCGGGAGCTGGTAGAGAAACTAAGTGCCTGGTTGGGTTTGCCCGTATCCCCATAAAAAGTGCCCACCCCATTAAGGGTAGGCCCTAAACACTCAAACGTCAAACCTATAGTTCTTTAAGCGTCCAGCCGGTATAGCTGGAGGTTTTCGATCGTGCGGATCAGTTTGTCAGCGTATTTGGGATCGGTGGCATACCCGGCTTTGCTCAGACCGCGAGCCCAGCCCCGATAATCCTGGGTATCGAGGCTAAAGAGTGGGCGGTAGCGATCTTTTTGCAGCAGTTGCCCGTGGGCCTGGAAGCTCTCCTCCGGACTGGAGAAAATGCGGAAGAAATCTTTGTGGTGATCGTCACTATGGTTACTACAGTGTCCCTTCTTACAACTCTTACTGAAGCACTTCAGACCGAAGTGATTATTGTTACGGAGTGCAAGGCCACTCTTGCCGACTCCGCTTTCGAGCAAAGCCTGTGCCAGGGTGATGCTGGCCGGTATGCCGTGACTTTTCATCTGATCTTTGGCGATCTGGACGTACTTGGCTACGTAGTTCAGTTGCTCGCGTTCCCGGGCGCTCCACTCTTTCTTAGAAGGTACGAAGCCGACGAGGCTGGCCTGGGTGTTGTCCCCTTCCGATCCTTCGAATACGGATGGAGTGGCGAACCCCAGCCACTCGCCGCCATTGATGGTGAGCGATAAATTCAGTTCGTTGCGGGTGGCGAAAATCATCAGGAGGACCAGCGTCGCTAGTTTGGTCCACGGGCTGGTGATCTGTCGGTATAAACGTCGATAGAGATCCGTCAGGTAAAGTCGCCAGCCGGTCGGTATGGGTAAATGCATATGAAAACGGCTTATGCCCGCAAGGTAGGACCTTTTGTGTCAATATTGCAAATTATAAAACAAAAAGTAGGTATTGGCTTTAACGGTACCTTCAGACAATGGCCGCCATCCTTGTCCTATCTTCGCCGCTCTTATAATCTTGTTTTCTATGCGCTATCTATTTCTCGCCCTGTTCCTTAGCCTTAGCGTTTTTGCCCCGCTTACGGCCCAGAAGTATGGCCACCTCAACTTTGCAAATTTGCTATCGGAAATGCCGCGTACCCAGGCGGCGGATTCCAGCCTGCAGAGCTACAATCAGGAATTGGTAAACAAGGGGGAAGAAATGGTCA
Source organism: Lewinella sp. (assembly GCA_049650785.1). GTDB lineage: Bacteria > Bacteroidota > Bacteroidia > Chitinophagales > Saprospiraceae > Neolewinella. The sequence continues at coordinate 3,513 of JBASAV010000035.1, forward strand.
CAGAGTTGCGTGCGCGGGTGCAGGAAGTACAGGCCCAGGTAGAGGACTTACCGCCGGTCAGAGTGGAGGAACTTCGTGCCGAACTGGCTGCCCAGCGCGACGAAATTGCCGCGTACGAACAGCAAATTCAGCGGGATACGGAAATGAAGCGCCAGGAGTTGCTGGGACCGCTGATCCAGGAAGTCCGCGATGCTATCGATGCGGTAGCGGAGGAAAACGATTATATCATGATCTTCGACACCTCGCAGTTCAATACCGTGCTGTTCGCGGAGGACAGCGATGATATCATGGACCTCGTCAAGGCGAAGCTGGGGATTTAAACCGCTTGTAAAATCGGCGGCGGGACCGGTCCAGATACCGAATGACATCTTCGGTGTAAACGAATCCGACGATCTTTCCACCTGCGTACACCGCAGCACCGTATACATTGGCTTCGACGATACGCTCCGTTAAGTCGAGCAAGTTATCGTCCGGCCGGGCCGTGATGAATTCCGCCTCGTAGTAGTAGTGCAATGGGTGGTCTCGGTCGGCCTCCCGCCGCAGCACATCCTTCTCCACGAATCCGCTTAGCTCGTTGTAGTTGTCGTATACCGGCAGGACCGTGGCATCCGTAAGGGCGAAAGCGGCGCGGGCCCGGTAGACGGTATCGTTCGCGTACAGCCGGGTGTCCGCGCTTGGACGCAGCACTTCTTCCATTACCGATCGGGCTAGCCGCCGTCGCTGCCAGCCCCGGTTGAGTTCCGCCGCGGAAAACGTGATGATAAAGAGGGAACTTACCCCGAGCAACGGATCCGCCAGGTAGTAGGAAACGGCGATGAGTCCGAACCCGATCACGATCCCCATAACGGTGGTAATAACCGTCGCCTTCCGATCGGCCAGGCCAACCTTGAGCAAAGCCCGTAGAATACGCCCACCGTCGAGCGGGTAAGCCGGAAGGAGATTACCAAGCGCCAGGACGACGTTAACGGCCAGCGTGATGCTCAACAATCGTTCCAGCATACCCGGCCGAACGATGAAGTTGCTGGTCTGATCCAGGTAATAGCGGATCAGGGTGGTCCCGTTCGGCTGCAGCAGCAGCACACCCAGCGCAAGGGCGGCTACCAGCAAATTAGCCAGGGGGCCGGCGGCGTAGATGAGTACCTCATCGCGGGTGCGCTTCGGCTCCTCCGGGATCAGGGCACCCCCCCCGAGGGGAAACAGGATGATCTTTTCGGCCTTCACCCCCCGTGCCTTCGCCGTCAACGCATGTCCAAGCTCGTGGATCAATACGAAGAGGAACAGCAAGCCCGAGATGCCTGACCACCACTGCACCTGCGCCCATCGCAGGCCGTAGCCCGGCTGGTAGGCATAAAACAAGATCGCCAGCGGCACCAGTACGAACGACCAGTGCAGCTCCGTGGGAACGCCGAAGATGCGGCCGATGCGCCAGGTTGCGAACAAGGAGATGAATTTACGCGGGTGAATACGAACGGTTAATGCGCGGGAGGAACAAAAGGGCGATAAGACCGATAAGAATATTACAACCGATATTGATGGTAAAGAACGAAATATTCGCCCAGGCGAAGCCATCTTCTCCGGGCAGGCCGTACAATTCCAGAGCACTCTGGGCCAGATAGTGGTAGCTACCCATTCCGCCCGGGCTGGGTATCACGATGCCCCAGCCGCCGCAAACGAAGGTAGTCAGCGCCGCCTCCGCACCTAGCCCCGCCGTAGGCTCGTAGGCCAGAAACACGCACAGGCTCATCACGTAATACATGACCCAGATATTGAGACTATGGAGAATGAACAGCCACGGTCGTTTGACCGTGGCGATGGTCTGCAGTCCCTCCCAGAAGCCCAGAACGATTGCTTCCAGTTTAGTGCCTAGCCGGGAGTCACGCAGCCGCCGCCGTTGGGAAAAGGCCAGCGCCAGCGCCAGTATAGTCAGGGAGACAAGGGGTATGATCCATCCCTGAAGGCCTGACAGGCGATCGCCCAAAGAGGCGTTTGCTTGTAACCAGGACCAGATTCGGTCACCGGCGATAATGAGTGTCAGCCCGGATAAGCTCAGCAGCATCATCACGTCGAGCATGCGGCCAACCACTACGGTGCCCACGACCCGTTCCACCTTAATGTTCTCATACCGCGCCATGGCGGCGGGGCGGACGATCTCGCCCAGGCGGGGGAAGCCTAAATTAGCCAGGTAGCCCAGATTGATGGTCAGAAAGGCATTGATCAGGCGGGGCTTCTTACCCAGGGTACGCAGTAACATATTCCACCGCAACGCGCGGCTGAGGTTGCTCACGCAGAAGGCCAGCAGGGTCATCCCCAGCCACCAGAAGTTGGCATTGGCGAAATCGCGCAGCACCTTGTCGATCAGGCTGCACTCCGATTCGGGAACGCCCCGGAGAGCACAATCGGCTGCGTAGGCCGCCTGCTGATTTTGGTATACCAGGTACAGGATGCCGAAGCCGAGGCCGACGAATACGACGAACTTCAGTACGTTAGAAAGGGTCTGCGACATGGGCGCGAAGATAGCTTCCTTACGGATGCCGGTAAGGAGGGCGATACTCGCGGCTCAACACCTCGTCATTACCGTCCTCCAGCGATCCCGTTTCGGGGTCGTAACGCATCGGCCGGTCGGCCACCATCGCCAGATTGCCCAGGATGCAGGACACGGTACTGATCACGCCTTCCTCGATGTCGGCTACCGGTGTCGCGCCGGTTTCTATGGCCCGCAGGAAGTTTTCCATATGCGCCCGGGTAGCCGGAGCGACGTGAATCTCAATGCCCTTTTCGGTCACGTCCTCCGGGAATTTCGCTTTTTCGTATACGGCCTCGCGGTGCACCGGCTCCCCCTCCCTGGGGGTAAAGACGTACTTATACGGATCCGCCTGCAGGGTGCCCCGGTCGCCGTAGAGCGTCATGGCCCAGGGGAAATCCGGGTCGGGTGCCTCGCCCCAGGTGCGGTGTTGCCAGACGCAGCTGAGCCCTTCGTAGTGAAAGGTGACCGTCTGGGTATCACTGATGGTCGCATCCGCCTGCTTCTGTATGTAGATACCCCCGGTGCTAGTCACCTCTTTAGGGTAGCCGAGGCCCAGCATCCAACGCGTCATGTCGTACATATGGACACACATGTCGCCCACGATCCCGTTGCCATAAGCCCAGAAGGAACGCCACCGCCGGTGGGGTAGCCCCCGGTAGGGTAGTAAGGGCGCGGGTCCGGTCCACTTGTCGTAGTTGAAGAATTGTGGGACGGCCTCTTCTTCCCGTACCGCCGTATCGCGCATCGGATAATAGCAGCAGACTTCGACGTGCCCGACGGTTCCCAGCTTGCCGGCATCTACGATGGTCTCCTTGGCTTCCACGAGGTGGGGCGTGCTTCGGCGCTGTAGACCCACCTGTACGACCCGCTGGTGCTCCCGGGCGGCTTTCAGAACCGCCTCACATTCCCTCACGTCCACGCCAACGGGCTTCTGCAGGTATACATGGGCACCGGAGCGAATAGCAGCAATGGCCTGCAAAGCGTGCCAGTGGTCGGGCGTACCGATAAGTACGATTTCCGGCCGTTCCTCGTCCAGCATCTCCTGGTAGTCGACGTAGCGCTCCGGATTGGCACCGGGCAGCCGTTCCCGAACCAGTTCTGCGGCTCCATCCAGCATATGGCGGTCCACGTCACAGAGGCCAACCACCTCCACTTCCGCTACCTGGATCAATCGCATCAGATCGCTTTTGCCGTACCATCCGCAGCCGATCAGCGCAATGCGCAAGGGGGCGGCGGAGCGCAGGGGAACAAAGCTCGGTAGGGTGAAAAGTGCCGGGGCGGTATGCAGAAAATCACGACGTTTCATGACACAGGTTGCGTGAGAATTAAAGTTGTCTAGTTGAATCGTTGCTCAAGCCATTCCGAAATAAGGGTGAGCACGTTTTCGTCCACGGTCGTTTCTATTTGCCCGTATTCTTCCGGCAAACCCGACTCGGCCGGTTGCAGGAGGTGATTGGCGCCCGGCACCAGGACGGCGGTCACGTCGGGATTGCCGGTTGCCTTAAGCGTTGTTTCAATAGCGTCCAGGTTACGGGGACTGACCTGGGTATCGCGTTCTCCGCTCAGGGCTAGGACCGGCACCTTCACCTCGGACAAATTGGCGGTGGGCTCGTAGGCAAGGAAGTAGCGTATCCAGGGGGAAGCTAATCCGCTGACGTACGTATCCGCGAAAGCGGCCGGATCGATAATGCTTACCTGCAAGGTGTCGGGTAGCGAAGGGATTACGCTGATGATCGTATCCCGCAGGCCACTCCGGAAGGCCTCATCGGCCATATCCCGGTGGGCTTTCACGAATGTCGACACCGCTGACAGCACGGGTTCGTCTGCCGGGGTGGACTGATTGATCAGTTTACGCTGTTCGACCATCAGGGTATCAATGGATAGTCCGGGTGCGGCCAGGAGGATCAGAAAGTCCACGGCCTCACCAGCGGCGACTACCATGGGAGCGATCATGCCGCCCTCGCTGTGTCCGGCCAGGCCGATGGGGATAGCAGATCCCCCAAATCGCTGCCTTAAGAAACGAAGCGCCCCCGCAGCGTCGACGGCGAAGTCCTCACTCGTCGCGGTGGAAAAATCACCGGTGCTTTCCCCGGTGCCCCGGTCGTCGTAGCGCAGAACGGCATACCCTTGTCGCGTGAGCCAGTCGCTGATCACCAGGAAGGGACGGTGATTGATGGACGGTCCCAGATCCTGGTTTCTGTTTTGGGGGCCGCTACCGGTGATCAGGATTACGGCGGCTTTGGGTGGCGCATCCTTCGGTAACGTGAGCTCCCCGGCCATGGTAACGGCCTCCGCGCCGCTCGGAAAGGTCACTGCTTCGCGGAGGTAGGGGAATTCGGTTGGATCCTGTGGACGGGCGGGTTTTTCCTCCGTGTCGAGCAATTGCTGGTATGCCGGTGTAGCCTCGGCTTGGAAGGTCAAGGCGGTGGAAAAGGTACCCTGGCGGAAGGTACCCGTCAGCTGATCTCTCTGAAACGAGCCTACGAAGTTCATGGACAAAAAGTCCACCTCGGCCCACAGGCTATCTCCCGCTACCCGGAGCGAAGAAAAGGGGACACGCTGGGGAGACTGCAACGGACTGAGCAGGCCGCCCGTGTACCCATCGGCCGTCTCGGTCAGTTCCAGGTCAAGGGGAATTTGCTGCCCGCCGGCCTCAAGAATCCCGTACCAAGTACCGGCGTACTGAGCGTTGAGAAGGGAGCAGCTCCCGTAAAGAAGCAGGAAAAGTAGTGCCTTGCGCATACCTTGAAGGTAGTATTATTCCGCTTTTCGATGCGGTTAGGTTCGGTGCAGGTGACGCTGGTAGAAGCCAGGTGTTGGCATTCCGGGCTAAGGGGACAGTTTGTTCCTGCGCGCCGCCGCCCGCTAATTCGCCGGGCAGGATCACTGCAGGGTAGTGGAGGATGTGTCGGCAGTCTCCGCCAGCACCCGCGTATCGTAGGTGGCAATATCCTGGTCCTTCAGCCATTCCTGGTGGGCAGCCAGGCGGCGTAGGAAATCCGGATAGTCTCGTTGGGCCTGGGTCGTCCATCCCAGTTCGGCGTGGGCCAGCAAACGGGGAAAAGTCAGGTAATCGATATCCTCCAAATTGCGGATGGTCTCGCCCCACAGCGGGCTTTCGACACCAAGGATGTCGCCGTCAGTCAGCCCTTCGGCCATGGCGGCGGGATCCCACTGATAGGCGGAGTCGACTTCGATGTACGATGCCCAGTGCAGGCCGATACGGGAGGTGCTGTCGTACTGCATATCGAGATACATCCGCTTGGCCGGGCTCATGATGACCGGATTACCGGCATCGCGGGCGCGTAGCGCGTAATCGGTGTGGTTCCACAACTGCACGACGGTACCCTCCGCCAGTTCGGAGGTAGCCACTTCGTCCCACCCGATGGGGGTCTTACCGTTTTCCTTGATGATCTGTTGGGTGCGGTTGACGAAGTTCACGTAGTCCTCGTGATCGGTGGCATCGCTTTCGTCGCCGCCAAGGTGGAAGTAGGGGCCGGGCGAAAGGGCGCCGATCTCGCGCACGATATCGTCGATGAAGGTATACACCGAATCCTGGTCCGTGTCCAGCGTGCTGAAGCCCACCGCGGTACCGGTATACGGCTCGCGGGCTTCCCCGTCGGCATTGAGGATGGGATAGGCGGACAGGGCGGCATTGGTGTGACCCGGCATGTCTATTTCCGGTACCACGACGATACCGCGTGAGCTGGCGTAGGCCACGATCTCACTGTATTGTTCCTGGGTGTAGAATCCTCCGGGGGTGCCGTCCACCTCTGACTGGCCACCGATCTCGGTTAGCTTGGGCCAGGATTTGATCTCGATGCGCCAGCCCTGGTCGTCGCTAAGGTGCAGGTGCAGGTGGTTGATCTTGTAGGGGGCAATGCGATCGATGACGGCCTTCACTTCCTCGACTTCAAAAAAATGACGGGCCACGTCCAGCATAAAGCCGCGGTAGGTGAAGCGCGGCTCATCGCTGATCGTACCGCCGGAGATGAAAACTTCTCCTTTCTCGCCCCCGGAAAAGTGCAGCACTTGGCCGAGCGTTTTGGCCGCGTTCAGCATGCCTTCGCGGGTGCCGGCGATGAGCTCGATTTCCGATTCGATAAACTCGATCCGGTAGGCTTCTCCCTGCAGACTGGCGTCGATGTCCAACTGTAGAGGCAGGGCCAGGTCGGGCCAGCGATCGGTCAGGTACCGTTGCGCGTCGCCGATCACGGGGTTCGGGCTGGGCATGAGTTCGCCTTCGAAGCCTTCGTAGTCAAAGACTTCCCCGCCATTGGTGACTTCGGCCGGTAGGGGGATAAGTGGCAGATCACGGAGCCCGGGTACGTCAGCCGGCTCCTCCGGCGGTTCGGAGGAGCAACCGTAGAGTAACAGAACGATAGGAAAGAAAGCAAGTCGCAGCATGATGTGTCACCTTAGGTATCCGGTGAAAATAAGGCAAAGCAAAAGGTTTGCTTGGGGGATGTCTACCCGCATCGTAACTTTGCGGCGATAACGGGGTGCTGTCCCCATCCGGGACGGCTGAGATTATACCCTTGATTTTTTCAGGAACCTGCCCGGGTAATGCCGGGAAGGGAAAATCATCACGTATGAAG
>JBASAV010000036.1:0-6883 GCA_049650785.1 Lewinella sp.
TGCTCGCGTACATCAGCGAAAGGGCCGAGATATAGTGCCCGCCGATGTGCCCGTTGAGCCCGGTATTCTCCCAGTTCCCGTAGGATTCCGCCCCGGTGTCCATACCGGCTTCCTGCAGGTAGGGGGCCAGGAGGCGGTCCGGGTCCATTTCCATGATGTAGTCCAGATCCGTTTGCTGGGCCCGCAGGAAGGGACCATCGTCCAAAGTCACCGCCGATAGCGGGAAGCTTTGCAGTTGTTGGCCCGAAAGGAGGCCGATTGCGCCGCAGGTGATGAGCAGGGAGAGTAGGTGTCGGTTCATAGAGGAATCGAGATTAAGTTTGAGCTATCGCCGGGAACCTAACAACTACCCGGCGGGATCGTTCCTCGTTACGGCGATCCTTGCCGGACTGACGTGCTTATTCCCGCGCTCCGCCGCCTTCAAAATACCTCCCCGCGGGATTCTCTACCTTTCACGCGTCATAATGACCTTATATGCGCACCTTTTGGAGAATTTTGCTGGCTCTGCTACTTATCGTCGTGCTGGCTGCCGCCGGCTTCAGCTACTATTTTTACACCACTTACCTGGGTTTCGAGCGCGGATACGCCGAGGCGACCAACCTCCCGCCGGAAAACGTGGCGGGGTATACCTACATCGATCGCAACCGTAACGGGTTACTGGAAGCGTACGAAGACGAGCGCCTGCCCCTGGACGAGCGGATCGAAGACGTACTGGCTCACCTGACTCTCGAGGAAAAGATCCACCTCCTGAAGGGGTCCGGTCTGGCCTCGGCGGTCGGCTTCGGGGAGAGCCAGGTGCCGGGAGCGGCGGGAACGATCGTGCCTACCCCCCGCCTCGGCTTGCCCGAACTGATCCTCTCGGACGGGCCCGCCGGCCTGCGCATCGAGCCCCACCGCGAGAATATGGACGGGACCTATTACGCCACCGCCTTCCCCATCGGCACGCTACTGGCTTCCACCTGGAATACGGACCTAGTGCGGGAAATAGGGGAGGCAATGGGTGCCGAGGCACGGGCTTACGGCGTCGATGTGATCCTGGGCCCCGGCGTCAACATCCACCGGCATCCCCTGTGCGGGCGCAACTTTGAATATTACTCGGAGGATCCCCTGCTGACCGGTAAAGTGGGCGCGGCCATGGTGAACGGCATCGAATCGCAGGGGGTGGGCAGCAGCGTGAAGCACTACGTCGCCAACAACCAGGAAACACAGCGCTTCGTCAACGATTCCCGCCTCTCGGAGCGCGCGCTCCGGGAGATCTACCTGAAACCCTTCGAGATCATCGTGAAGGAAGCCCAGCCCTGGACCATCATGAGTTCCTACAACCGTGTGAACGGCACGTATACCTCCGAGAGCCGCTACCTGCTCACCGACGTGCTGCGCGGCGAGTGGGGCTTCGAAGGCATCGTGATGTCCGACTGGTTTGGCGGAGACGATGCCGTAGCCCAGGTGCAGGCCGGTAACGACCTCCTCGAACCCGGTACCAAAAGCCAGTGGAACGCCCTGGCCGACGCCGCCGAAACCGGAGCCCTGTCGGAGCAGACGATCGATACGTCCGTGCGGCGCATCCTTCGGTTGCTCTTCCAGTCGCATAAGATGAAGGGCACCGAAATCACGAACGATCCCGCGCTCGAGCAACACGCGGCCATCACCCGGCAGGCGGCGGCCGAGGGCATGGTCTTACTGAAGAACGAAGGGGCGCTACCCCTTCGTCCGGGGCTCAATGTAGCCCTGCTCGGCAACGGCTCTTACGATCTGACCCCAGGGGGTACCGGCTCGGGGGACGTGAACGAGGCCTACTCCGTTTCGCTGGAGGAAGGACTGGAGGGGGCCGGCTTCACCATCAACGAGAGTGCCGAACGTATTTATGCCACCCACGTAGCGGCCCACGCGGCGGAGTTCGTCAAGCCCGTGGCGATGCAGGCCATGTTCGTGCCCTACGACCCCCCGCCCGTGATGTACGCCGACTCTTCGCTCGAACTCTTCGCCCTGACGTCGGACGCGGCCATCCTCACCATTCAGCGCAATAGCGGGGAAGGCGGCGACCGCCAGGAAACCGACGACTTCCTGCTCCGCGACTGGGAAATCGACTTGATCGCCAATGCCTCGCGCATCTTCCACGCCGCCGGTAAGCCGGTCATCGTAGTCCTCAACGTAGGCGGGGTAATCGAAACCGCCACCTGGAAAGACGAGCCCGACGCCATTTTGCTGGCCTGGCAAGGGGGACAGGAGGGGGGCAACGCCGTGGCCGATATCCTTGGCGGGGCTTTGAGTCCGAGCGGGAAGCTGCCGATGACCTTTCCCGTCAACCTGGCCGATCACGCCTCGGCCGCCAACTTCCCGGCCGGGGGCGGCAGCATGGACCCGACCGACTTCCTCTTCAACCGGGAACTGAAGTCGGCGGAGGACCAGATCCGGAACATCGACTACACCGATTACGCCGAAGGCATCCACGTCGGTTACCGCCACTTCGACGCGGAGCAGCTAAACGTGGCCTTTCCTTTCGGAATTGGGCTTAGTTATACGGACTTCAGCTACACCGACCTTACCACTTCGCTATCGGGGGACACGATCCACTACGCCCTCACCGTAACGAATACCGGAAGTCGGCCGGGGAAGGAGGTGGTGCAACTCTATACTTCCCTCCCCGAAAGCGGCGTGGAGCGGCCGGTACGGGAGTTGCGCGCCTTTGGTAAGACCGGGATGCTGGCACCGGGTGCTTCTACGGAGATCAGCGGTGTCTTTTTGCGCAGCGATCTCGCCTATTGGAACGAGGATGCGGGGCAGTGGACGGTCGAGCCGGGTAGCTACCGGGTGGAGGTGGGTGGTTCTTCGCGGGATGTGCGGGTGATTAGCGGAATAGCGGTACAGTGATCTAGAAGTGTTCGAAGCGGTAGAAAGCCAAGGTCGAGCGGTCTCTGACCCGAGACTTCCCGCGTAGCCTTTCGACCCGGAGGGGCTCAACCCTGAGCCGTGGCTAGCAGATGGAAGCCCTTCAATCAAGCCGGTTCGGCAGACGAGCTACGCAAGCTTCGCTCGGCGGACGAACCTAATGCCCGGAACCAATCCGCTCCTCCCACGCCGGATAATCCCGCTCCAACAATCGCCGCGGCCAGTCATTGATCCAGCTATAACCCACCCGCCGCTCGTACTCGATCTCGGATAGGGCGTATTTCACTACTCCGTCCCGGCCGACGAACATCGGGTAATTGGTGCCGATCTCGTAGAACCGCGCCCACAGCGATTCGCCGTGCTCGGGATCGAAGCCCACGATCAGGTCGTAGCCCTTGGGTAGCTCCTCATTTGCCTGCCGGATGAGCCGTAATCCGGGAAGTTTGACCCGCTCGAACCAGTCAACCGCTGCCCGTATTGACCGCACCACCGCCGTATCCGGCTCCTCGATCTCCATCAGAAACGCCACGATGCCCACGCTCTCCGAGCCACTCAGGGAAACCAATTCGTAGGCGCGGGCCTTGGCCGGCTCCAGGGTTTCGGGGTCGTGCTGGGCGCACCAGGCGGTGAGTTTACCGTCCACTTCGACCTGGGTTTTGAGAATGACGGCGATGCCCTTCTCGATGGCTCGTTGCGCGGCGGTCAGTCGTTCAGCGTCCACGAACGAGTAGGTGCCCCCCACTACCTCCCGCAGAAATTCCAGGACCCCGATCATGGCGCCGTCGTTGTAGGTGATGTTTTGGTAGTACCCCTCCCGGATGGGATAGAATTGGGGCCAGCCGCCGTTCGGGTACTGCGCTTCCAGCAGGTAATCGACACCACGCAGGAAACTGCTTCTGTAGCGGTCGTCTTCGGTGAGGACGTACATCTGTCCGAGGAAGCGAAGCTGGGGGTAGGTAGCCTTATTGTCTATGGTCGGCCGCCCCAATTCCTCATCCGGATCCGCTTTCGCGGTTTCGATGTCTTCGATCTCCGCGGCGGTCAACGGGGCGGCCATATCCATATTCTTCGGCCAGCCACCGGTGGCGTGTTGGTACACGAGCAGGTTGTCGGCTACCCGCCGGGACTCGGGGCTTCCGTACCACGCTGCCTCCTGGCGTTGGGCGTCGCGCCAGGTGATGGGCTGGTCGCCCGTCTGCGCCGGGAGAGCAGATGCGAATAACAGCGAAATAAACAGCAGCCGTAGGGTAGTGTAGGCGAAATAGTGTACCATGATCAACGTGTTTGGCTAGGGCGAAATGCGCTCGGGCCCCGGTTATAAATCCAACTCCATCCCCCAGTGCTCCGCCAATCCGCGAGCTTCCGCCGCCGTCAGCTGCACCACCGCCCCGTGCTTCGGGGAAGTGAAATTGGTCGTCTTCATCACGCCTTCGTTGAAGTGGCCGATGTCTTCGAATGTTTCGAAGTCCGTCGTTTCGACGAAGCCGAAATTATGCGGGTCCACGCTGAAGATATCGTACATCAGCACCCACTCCTCTTCGCCGATGCGCTGCCACATATTCGGGGCCTCGCAGGCGCCGGGCTCCCGGTCGATCATCTCCGGTTCGTATACGTAGCCCCGGTTGATGCGCTCCGAAAAGGCCTTTTTGATCCCGCCGGGTTGCTCCTGCGCTACGTAAGTCATACAGTAGCGGCCGTCCGGCATTTCAATAATGTCTGCGTCCAGCACCTGAATGTTGGTGTCGGGATACTCAAAGATCAACGCCGGCCGGGTTATCGCTTTGGTGAAGTCGTCATCCGTGTAGGCATAGTACATTTTCGTCTTCCCGTTGCCGAGGCGCATGGTGAAGTAGAGCATCATCTTGTCCGCCTCCGGATCGTAAATGGTTTGTGGTGCCCAGGTGGAGCCGATGGGGCCGAGTTCCGGGAAGGCATCCTCAAAGAGGAAGTTGCTGTGTGTCCAGTCAATCAAATCGTACGACTTCATCAGCACGAAGCCCCGGTTGTTGCCCCATCCGAACTGCTCATCGGGCCGCTCCCAGGTGGTTTGCCGGTAGCCCAGGCGTTTGGCGAAGAGGTGGAGGTCCGTCATGGCTACGTAGAAGGCACCGTCCGGACCCCGCGTAATGTGTGGGTCGCGAATACCACGCTGGCTGGCGATCGTATCGCCGCCAATCACGGCCTCTCCGCCGTTGACGTCGGTGAAGGTATAGCCATCGGTACTCAGCGCGAAGTGTAGACTGTGGTCGCTGTCCTTAAAATACGTCAGGAGATAGGCAGCCATCGCATCCGCCGGCTCACTTGGCCCGGAATCCGGTCTCGACGTACCACATCCGTTCAGGAGGGTAACCACCAGCAAGGCGCAAAGGGAACGGTACATAGGCAAACATTGATGCCATAAGGTAAGTCAGGCAGAATGGACCGGGAAGCCATAAAAAAAGCGGCACACAGTAGAAACTGTGCACCGCCGGATAAACTGAATCAGAACGAGGTCATTCGGTGTCCCGAAACAGTCTACTGTCGTTTTAAATCTTGGCAGGTACGGCTAAGAGCCAATCAGCTGGGTTAGGAAACCGGGCTGACGGGCGAAATTTTTGCATTGATTCTCAGAGGGGAAACCTCCTACGCCGCGCTTATTTTCAATAACCAGATGCGGTTAATCGCTGCATCGTATGCGTTAGGGTACACGCCAACATATTAAATTGTTTGCTATTCGTGAAATATTGAACCATAACCGTTAAAATATGCGGTTTTTGGTGGTGTCAGTCTAATTAATCGGATATAGCCCACGGGCCACCCCGTTGAGCCCCAATACGTTGGGTACGGCGGAGAGGCAAAAAGTTCGGAATGGATACACCGCGGCCCGCAGTGGGAAGGAGACCGTCCTAATAATTGTCATGCATACTTATTACTTTAGGCGGACCCAATGGGGTTGTGGGCGGTAGCGCGACGGCTTCCGCTTCCCGCCCCGGATCACGGTGCAATACAGACATATTATCTTATTGCAGGCGTCACCCCCACAGGAGTCCGGCTTCAATAAGGAGTGACCCCGGCTAGGTGGATTTTCTGTGCTTGTCGGCCATTTATAACCCCTCAAAACCTTCATGCACAAAAAAAAGCCTACCCTGAATGACATCGCCCGGCGGGCTAATGTATCCATCGGCACGGTCGATCGCGCGATGCATAACCGTGGGCGTATCGCCCCCGAGGTGAAGGAAAGGATTCTGGCCATCGCCGAGGAGATGGGCTATAAAAAGAATATCTACGCCTCCCTCCTTGCCTCGAAGAACAAGGTGAAACGTCTGGCCTACCTGCTGCCTGCCCGGGGCAAGGACGGGTACTGGGATCTCGTACTCCAGGGCATTCAAAAAGCCATCGACCACAAGCCGATCGAGACGTTCGAACTGGAGGCCATCTACTTTGACCTCCTCGACCCGGAAGATTTCCTGCGAGCAATCGGCAAACTCAAAAAAACCCGGGCGGAGGTCGTCCTGACGGCCCCCATTTTCGATAAGGAGTGGCCCACGCTCATGCAGGAGCTGAAAAAGCTGGAAACTCCCTACGTCATCATCAACACCCTGCCCGAAACCGTCGATAGCAACTATCTGTCGTACATCGGCCCGGACTCGCATCGCAGCGGCCGGTTAGCCGCCCGCCTGATGAATTACCACTGCGCGCCGGGCGACCAGGTGCTCATGATGCCGCTGGAAAAGGAATACGCTAATGCACGCCATATGGTGGAGAAGCGGGAAGGATTCCTGGAGTTTTTCCGTGAACGCAATCCGGCTGTGGAGGTCATCACATCCGACTTCGCCGATTTTGAAGACCAGGGGGCCGTCAACGACTATATGAAACGTACGCTGTCGGAATACCCCGGCATTACCGGCATCTACGTTAGCGCTTCCCGCACCTATCTGCTCGCCCGCGCCCTGGAACTTATCGAACCGACGCCTATCCTTATCGGCTACGACATCCTGCCCGAAAACGTCGATCA
>JBASAV010000037.1:0-4552 GCA_049650785.1 Lewinella sp.
GTCCTCGAGGAGGAGCCCTTCAGCCAGACCTCCGACGCCCAGTTCTGGAAGAATAACGGGGACGTGGAATCCGGCGTCGCCGCGATCTACGACGCCATGCAGGAAACCTACCGCCTCAACCACTACCTCTGGGGGGAATTTCGCTCGGATAACTTCATCGCCAGCGACCGGGTATCCGTAGCCTACGAGGAGCTAGTCAACAACCAGCTTACCCAATCCAACGCCGTCACCCTGCGCTGGAACAGCCTCTACCGGATGATCGGCCGCGCCAACCTGGCCATCGAGCGGACCCCACAGGTGCCAAGTTATACGCCCGGCTTGCTGGGGCAGGCCCATGCCCTGCGGGCGTACGCCTACTTCGACGCGGTGCGGGTTTGGGGAGACGTACCGGTGTTTACCGAGGCCATCACCAACCTGGAGCAGGAACTGTTCCGGCCCGCCACCGACGGGGCCACGATCCTGCGGGAAGTAGTCGTACCGGATATGCTGCGGGCGGAAGAGCTCATCACCAGCTCGGGCACCGAGTTCCGCTTCACCAAGGCGGCTAACTTCGCCCTGCAGGCCAACGTGTACACCTGGATGAAGGAGTACGCCCTGGCCAAGGAGGCCCTCGACAAGCTCATCGCCCTCGACGATTACCGACTGGTCGACACCCGGGCGACCTGGCGGCGGCTGTTCCTGAATGACCTTAACCTCGGTACGCTGCAGGAAGGACCGGAACTGATCTTCTCCATCCGTTACGATATACTCGAAGACGGCGGCCGCGCCTCCGGCAATTACGAACTGTTTTTCGCCGGCCAGCCCAACTTCTTCATCTCGCCCACGCTGGAGCGCAAGTGGATCGAACGCTTCCCGACCGATTCGGTGAGCTGGTACGCCAAATACCCGGACTTCACCCCCCAGACGACGGATGAGTTCGGCAACGTCCTCTACGGCGACTGGCGCTACTTCGAAAGCCGCGAGGACCGGCCCATCGGGGAAGCCCGCCCGGCCAAGTACACCAAGACCAACTTCTCCCCGAACGACGACGCGACCAACATCCCCGTCTACCGCTACGCCGGCATCCTGCTGCTGAAGGCGCTGGTCGAGAACCGCCTGGGAAATACCGACGTAGCCGTGGAAATGATGAACGAAGTCCGCGCCGCCCGCCAGCTGCCGCTCGTCGACGGTGCCGATTATCCCGACATGGAAAGCCTGGAACTGCTGATACTCGATGAACGGCAGCTCGAGCTTTTCGCCGAGGGCTACCGCTGGTGGGACCTGCGCGCCTTCGACCGGGTACAGCAGGCGCTCGACACCATCGCCACCGTGCCCGACGACCAACTGGTCTTCCCGATCTACGAGGAACACCTCATCGACAACGATCAACTCATGCAAAATCCCGGCTATGTCAACTAATGCCCCCCACATCACCGCCACTAACCGGTACCCCCTTGCCTTGCCGCTATTCTTGTTGTTTGCCGGATTGATGACCCTCACCGGCTGCGACCTGGAGCGACAACGGCAATTCGAGTTCGACCCCGACATCGCGCCGCAGGTCACCTTCGATATGACCGCGCTGGAATTCATCCGCTCCCACCCGGCGGACGACTTCAACTACCTCGACACGGCCATTACGCTGCTGGGGATGGAAGCCGAGTATGAATCCAACCCGGAGCCGCGCACTTACATTTTGCTGAAAGATGCCGCCTTTACCGATCGCGGCGATATCCTGCAGCAGATCACCGGCTCCACCGATACGGCTATGGATTCGCTCGACGCGACCCAGCTGGAGCGACTCCGCTACATCCTGCGCTACCACATCATTGACGACTACATTGAAAATGGCTTCGACCCGCTGGTGGTGGTTAACCGGGACTACTTCTTCCAGTCGCTGATCCCGGGCCCGGATGGCATTGTCTCCGTCAACCGCGACGACCGCTTCCGGCTTGGCATCAACCAGTCGGAAGACCTGCAGGGTACCCGGCGGGGCGGACTCCTCGGGGAGCATAACTACATCTTCACCAATGGGGTAGCCCACCTTTCCGGGCGGAGTTTCCGCAATGCCCTCTACTGATTTATCGCCAGGCAACCACTCGCACTAAGCTTTCCTGACCATGTTCCGCTGTCCCCTCCTTTTCCTGCTGCTCCTGAGTTCCTGCGCCGCCTTTCAGGCCCAGGAAAGCGGGGGTGGGGTGGCGCTGGTCAGTGAAAGCCTAATAGCGGAAGACGGCCTGTTCTTCTACGGGAAAAAGGGCGAAGCCTTCCAGTTCGGGCCGCAGATATCCGCCCACGGGGACTGCATCGCCGTAGTCGGCAGCTTCACCTTCGTAACCTGGTACCGGGGCGGCACGGACAAGCGGAACCTCATGCTTTCGCGGCGGCGCAACGACGACCCTGCGGCGGCGTGGGTCACCCTGGAGTTTCCGGATAAGCACATCGGCTACCGCGGCGACTCCACGCTGGGCGACAGCCACAACACCGCCGCCGTGGCGGTGAGTACCATCGACAGCACCGTCCACCTGCTGTACGACATGCACGCCTACGATGCGCGGAACTTCCCCGACCACTACTTCAATTACCGGGTGACCGAGAAAGGGGCCGCCTTCGTGCCGGACGCGGAATTTACCCTCGACCGCTTCCTGCCGAAACGGAACTACCTCGTGGAAGGGCAGCCTTACGAAAAGACAACCTACCCCGGCTTTCTCACCGACCCGGACGGCCGCCTCATCGTCGGCTACCGCCTGGGTGGGTCCGGGCAGGGTGAGCACCAGTACGCCGTGTACGATGCGACCGGTTGGAACAAAACGCTCAGCTGGGCCAATGGCCGCATTCCGCTGCCGGACCGCTACAGCGTCTACGGGAGCCTGCAGATCGAGCACGGGAAACTACACGCCGGGTACTCCATCCGCTATAAGGAAAGCGATCGCTACACCCTTAATAGCGGCTTGTACTACGCCTACGCGCTGCCGCCCTACGGGGCCGGAGACTGGTACGACGTCAACGACCGGCCGATTAGCACACCCATCGGTAAGGCGGATGCCCTGCAGGTGGCCGACCCGGGGGCGGATTACGGCTCTACGCCGAAACCCCGGAGTTCTTCCGGCCCTGCTTTTACGGTTACCGAGGCCGGTGACATCCACTTCCTGACGCGGGTCGACGACCGCAGCGTACACTACTGGCGGAAGGCAGGGGAATCGGTCTGGCAACACGCGGCCGACGGCGAGGTACCCGGCGGCGCCAAGCTGACCAGCTATGGCAATACCCTGGTAGCCATCGACCTGGCTGACGGGCGCCTGCGCTTCAAGACCGCCCCGGCCGGCACGAACGACTGGCGGACCGTCTACGTGCACGAGGCCGGTCCGCGCTTCCACCACTTCCGCACGGCCTACGACGGCGGCCGGGTATACGCGTACGGACAGGAAGCCGCCGGCAAGGACGCCCGCCCGCTCTACCTGCAGGTCTTTGACCTCGGGGACGCCATTGCCGCCCCTGCCCCAAACTAAGCTTGCCGCCCCAGGCCACTCACATATTCCCGATTCATGCGTAATGCTCTCCTTCTGCCGCTTTTCCTGATCCTCTTGCAGACCGCGGGTTTACGGGGGCAGTCCGGCGATACGATCTACCGCGACCGCACCCGGAGCATCGCGGAGCGGGTGGCGGACCTGCTGTCGCGCATGACGGTGGAGGAGAAGGTGGCCCAGATGCGCATCTTCCACGCCAACCAGGGGGTAGAGGGCGACGAGGAAGGGAACCTGACTATGAGCGATAATGTAAAAACACGCCTGACCCACGGCATAGCGGGCATCAAAAACCCGGGAGAACACCTAAATCCGAAAGCGGCGGCCACCCTCAACAACGAGCTGCAGCGCTACATTATCGACCACAACCGGCTGGGCATTCCGGCGCTCTTCGTGACCGAGTCCTACAACGGGGTGGACGCGGCCGGTTCCACGGTCTTCGGCCGGCCGATCACTTCGGCGGCGAGCTTTAACCCGGAGCTGGTACACCGGCAGTGGGACGTAGTCGGTCGCGAGGCAAGGCTACGCGGCATGCACATGTGCCATTCCCCGGAGGCCGACCTGGTCCGCGACCCGCGTTTCGGGCGCATGAGCGAGGCCTTCGGCGAGGACACCTACCTGGTGAGCCGCATGGTGGTGGCCGCCATCACCGGCGTGCAGGGCGACTACGACGGCCTCGGCGCCGGCACCCACATCGGGGCGGTGGCGAAGCACTTCGCCGGTTACGGACAGATCCTCGGCGGCACCAACTTCGCGGCCATCGAGATCTCCCCCCGCACTCTGCACGACGAGATCCTGCCCCCCTTTCAGGCGGCCGTGCAGGAGGCCCGGACGCTGGGCATCATGGCCAGCCACGGCGACCTGAACGGGGTAGCCAGTCACGCCAACCCCTGGCTGCTGACCGAGGTGCTGCGCGACGAGTGGGGATTTAAGGGCTACACGGTCTCCGACGCCAACGACATCGGGCGGCTGCACTACTTTATGAAGGTGGCCGAAACCCCCGAGGCCGCCGCGGAGATGGCCCTGCGCGCCGGTATGGACGTGGACCTCTA
>JBASAV010000038.1:0-6458 GCA_049650785.1 Lewinella sp.
CCGCCGCTACCGGAGGTGCCGGTGGCCTTGTTGTTGAAAACGCGGGCGCTATCCAACAAAATGATGGTTCCGTTGCCATTGTTGTAAAGGCCGCCGCCGCCCTGGTCGGCTTCGTCGCCCATGGCTACGTTTCCGAAGATGCTGGCGTTGCCCTTTACGGTCAGGGTACCGGTGTTATTCCAGATACCGCCGCCTTCGGCACCGGCCTGGTTCTCGCTTACGCGTCCGCCGTCTACGGTGAGGCTACCGTCGCCGCCGATGTGGATACCACCGCCGTTACCGGGCGCATTGTAGACGATGTTCTTATTGACGAAGGAATTCGTGATCGTAAACATGCTGGTGCTGCCGGAAGCATCCTCGATGCCACCGCCTGCGCGGTTAGCTTCGTTACCGGATACATCGCTGTCCATAATGGTCAGGGTAGCACCGGTGTTATTCAGGATACCGCCGCCGCTACCGGCCGTACCGGTGGCTTTGTTGTCCAGGATACGGGCATTGTCTTTTACGATGATCGTACCGTTGCCGTTGTTGTACAGACCGCCGCCACCTTGATCGGCGTCGTCGCCCATGGCTTCGTTCATGCGCACTACGGTATTACTTACCGTAAGCGTACCGGCTCCATTCCAGATACCGCCACCTTCGGCACCGGCCTTATTCATATCGACACTGCCGCCGGTAATCAGGAGATCGCCGTCGCTGCCGATGTGGATACCGCCGCCGTTGCCGGGGGCATCGTACACTACGTTATCGTTGATGTTGGTTTCCGTGATGGTAACCACTGATCCGCTACCGGAGGCATCTTCAATACCGCCACCGGCACGATTGGCCTCGTTCAGGGCGATGCGCGAATCGCTGATCGTAAGCGTGGCTCCGATGTTATTCAGGATACCACCGCCGCTACCGGCGATTCCCGTAGCCTTGTTGTTCTCGATGGTTACACCGTCGGAGAGGGTAATCACACCGCCGCCGTTGTTGTAAAGCGCACCACCACCCTGATCGGCATCATCGCCCAGTGCGACGTTACCGCGGAAGTTGGTTCCGGATACCGCAAGGGTGCCGGTGTTGTTCCAGATACCGCCGCCTTCGGCGCCGGCCGTGTTGTTGTCGACAAAGCCGCCCGTAATGGTCAGGCTTCCGTTACCACCGATGTGGATACCGCCACCGTTGCCGGGAGCGTCGAAAACCACGTTGCCGGTGATCTTCGTGTTCATGATGGTGAATTCGCTGCCACTACCGGAAGCGTCCTCGATACCACCGCCTGCGCGGTTGGCCTCGTTGTCGGCGATGCGGCTGTCGTAGATCATCAGTGTAGCATCGGTATTATTCAGGATACCGCCGCCGCTACCGGCCATACCGGTTGCTTTGTTCTCCAGCACCTGTACATCCTCGCTGAGGATGATGGTACCGCCTCCGTTGTTGTAAAGTCCGCCACCGCCCTGATCGGCATCGTCGCCCATGGCTACGTTACCGAAGATGCTGGCGTTGCCCTTCACGGTGAGGGTACCGGTGTTGTTCCAGATACCGCCGCCTTCGGCACCGGCCTGGTTTTCGTCCACGCGACCGCCGTCTACCGTGAGGCTTCCGTCACCGCCGATGTGGATTCCGCCACCGTTGCCGGGGGCATTGTATACGATGTTCTTATTGACGTAGGAATCCGTGATGGTAAACATGCTACCACTGCCGGAGGCATCCTCGATGCCACCGCCTGCGCGGTTGGCTTCGTTGCCGGAGACGTAGCTGTCCATGATGGTCAGGGTAGATCCGACATTATTGAGAATACCGCCGCCGCTACCGGAGGTGCCGGTGGCCTTGTTGTTGAAAACGCGGGCGCTATCCATCAAAATGATGGTTCCGTTGCCGTTGTTATAAAGGCCGCCGCCGCCCTGGTCGGCGTCGTTACCCATAGCTTCGTTCATACGGATGACGGTGTTACTTACCGTAAGCGTTCCGGCCCCGTTCCAGATTCCGCCGCCTTCGGCGCCGGCTTGGTTCATATCGACGCTACCGCCGGTGATCATGAGGTCACCATCGCTACCGATGTGGATACCGCCGCCGTTGCCGGGAGCAGTGTAGACGATGTTTTCGTTGATGTTGGATTCCATGATGGTCACCATCGATCCGCTACCGGATGCATCTTCGATACCACCACCGGCGCGATTGGCCAGGTTGTGGTTGATCCGGGAGTACGAAATGTCAAGCGTACCACCCGGTGCATTCAGGATAGCTCCGCCGGAGCCTTGGCGTCCCAAAGCGGTGTTATTGGCCATGAAGGAGTTCATCATAGTGAAGGTGCCTTCATTATATACGGCCCCGCCGCCCCGATCGGACCGGCCACCGAAGGCCACGCATTCATCAACCTGAACGCCATCGATCATAAGACTGGCGCCGGCGCGCACGCGGAGTCCACCGCCGATGAATGCCCTGCCGTCGTAAATTTTGAGGTCGTAGATCATTACGGTAGCGTCACTCAGAATAGAGAAGGCACGCGTCATACCGCTGCCGCTGATCATGGTCATATCGCGACCATTACCGCGAATGGTCAGGTCTTTGCGAATATCAATTACGGTCATAAGTCCGATTGATTGACCGTTGGTTGCGGGGGCGAAAACAATTTCGTCACCCGGTGCAGCCATCATCACGGCTGCTCGGAGGCTACCGTCGCCCGCGTCCGCGGTGGAGGTAACGGTAATGGTAGCAGCCAGCAGCAATGGGCCCGTGAAGAGGCCCAGCATTATGGCTAGTAAAAATTTGTAATGGTAGTTGTGTTGCATAGTCACGTGTTGGGATTTGCGAAACCGGTGTCGGATGCGCGGATTAAAAAGCTTACAATGGAATTACGTAAGAAGTACCCAACTTAGTTCTGTGGAAATATTTCTTTTCAGTTAATAATTTTTTAATCCCCCTAAATAGTCCTTTTACACGTAGTAACAATAGATTTCCGTACAAACATTCTCCTAAAAAATTGATCCAACGCCTGGCTTTGCTTTAGGATTTACTCCGTCCGGGGCACGTTTACGATATAGCATAAATTTTCTCGTGCTGGATTTCAGCGACTGCTTATGGGCTTAATCCGGAAGGAAAAGCGCCTCTAATGCCGACAACCGACCCCTAATAATTCCCCGACCACCGCCGCAATCCCCACTCCGCCGCAAAAAGCAGGAACAGGAGAGCAAATATGCCCTTGAGATTGAGGATTGACCGGGTATTGATGGTCTCAAACAGGATGGGCTTAGCTACGCCGCTATCCTCCAGGCGCGCAGCCACGGTACTAAGCTGTCCGGGAAATAGTAACTCCCCGCCGTAGCGATCGCTGAGTTGACGGAGCAGGGTATGGTCGGCTTGCAACACGTATCGCTCTACTTCAACGGCCTGTACGCTAAAGCGTCCGTCGCTGATCAATTGCTCTCCGCCATCGCTTACCCGGGCCCGAAAACGGTAGTTGCCGACTGGCAGCGTACCGGCATCCAGGGTGTAGGCATTGGAAGTTCGGCTGAAGGTATAATCGTAATCCCTTCCTTCCGGGCCGGTAACCACTACGGTGGCTTCGGGGCCATTGACCAGTTCGTAGCTACTATTGTAGAGTTCGGCATCCAGGCGGACGGGCTCGTTCTCGTCAAAGATGTTCTCCGCGGTGGTCACCCGGAAGCGGCGTTTATCCTGCTGCACCGTCAGGTACTGCGTAAGCTGACTGATCAGTTCGTCGAAGCGCTCGTGATCTCCGTATTCCAGGTAGTCGAACAATCGCCACTGCCAAAGACCGGAAGCTGCCAACACGCCAGTTCGCCGGCCGCGGCTTTCGCCTACGGCAAGCAGCGGGTATTCGGTGTCCACCCGTCCGATACGCTGAGTAAGCAATACTTGAGCCCCCGGCCCGAGAGAGAACGTACCGAAGGGGGCGGAAAGCGGGGGATACGTGGGAACAGCCCGTAGCAGATCCTCACTCAGGGTAAAGGCGTTGAAGTTCGGCACCAGCCTTCCGGTCACCTCGTTGCCTTGCACCTGCGCTCCGCCGCCCTGAAAAACGAGCAGATCCTGCGCTGCGTTAGCCAGTGCGGCCGGCATGGTGGGTCCGGTAATGAATAGGGTTGGCACTTCCTCCCGCCGCAGTGCTTCCAGCACCGGGCTCAGGCGGTTGACCACCGAAGGCAGGTGGTGAAGGATGACCAGGTCAAAGTCCGCCGGATTCCCCGTAAAGGCCGTACCGTAGGTTACTTCTACTTCGTTGTTTCGCCCGGTGACCAGCGCCTGCCGTAAAGCGCCGATATCGGGATGGGGAGCTTCCGCGAGGATCAGTATCCGCTGGCGGGCGTCGAGCACGTCGACGAAAATATCGCGTTGGTTATTGGCGGTCGTTAATTCGTTGCCGACGGTGGACACCGCGATCCGGTAACGTTGCACCCCCGCGCGATCGGCGTCCAGCACTACCTCCCGGGTGGTGAAGAAGTCCTGATTTTCGATGGCAATGCGCTCGGTGTGCAGTACGGAATTACCGTTTTCCCCTACGCGGCTTACGGTCAGCTGGGTAGCTTCCTGGGCGGCGTTGCGGGCCCGCACGTCAATCTGAATGGAAAACTGGTCGTCCAGGTAGGCAATCCGATTATGAAACACCCGGCTGACCAGAAGATCACGGCGGCGGGTGGTGTCTCCCAGGCCTACGGTGTAGACGGGGGCCGGCAGCGCAAAATCACGGTAGGCCGGGTTGGCACCCTGGTTATAGATTCCGTCCGTGGCGAGGATCACCGCCCCGAGATTCTGGGTGCCGTAAACGTCTCCTATCTCATTCAGGACGGCGTCCAGGTTAGTTTGCTTGTCCTGGAAGGTGAGGGGTCCATTTTCCCGCAACTCGCTGCCGAAGGTGTATTCCACTACCCGGTAGCGATCGGACAGCGCGTCGCGGAGCTGGGTCCATTCTTCCGTGTAGGCTACCGTATCGGTTTCCATCCCCACCGATTCGCTGACGTCCTGGGCCATTACGATGATGGGCTCCTGTCGATCCGTATCGATGTAACGGAGCAGCGGTGCCAGCAACAGGGCGGCCAGCAGGCTATAGCCCAGGAAACGCAGTACCGCCATGCCCACCACCAGCGGGCGGGAAGCGGAGAGGGGTGCGCGATAATAGAGCAAGGTAGCAACGGCCAGTCCCGCCAGTGCACAGAGCACGAGATACCAAACGGGATAGGTGAAGGAAATGTCTTGCATTAAAATTACTCAACGAACTTATACCCAACGCCGCGTACGCTTAGAAAGTGGACCGGGTTCTTCGGGTCTTTTTCGAAGTACTTACGAAACGACAAAATGAAGTTGTCGATGGTACGGGTGCTCGGGTACACGTCGTAGCCCCACACGGACTGGAGGATCTGTTGCCGGCTTACTACCTCCCCGCGGCGTTCCGTCAGTAGTTTGAGCAGCATGGCCTCCTTTTTAGTGAGGGTGAAGGTACCTTGATTTCCATCGGCTTCGTAGGTGGCAAAATTGACGCGATTGTTACCGAAGGTAAAGCGTTCGGGCTGGACATCGGGGGATTTGCTGGTCCGCTCGATGAGTCGGTTGACACGAAGCAATAGCTCTTCGAACACAAAGGGTTTGGTCAGGTAATCATCGGCCCCCTTCTTGAGCCCCTGAATGCGGTCCTGCGCCTGGTCCTTGGCGGTAAGGAAAATGATGGGGGTATCCCGGTTGGTAAGCCGGATCTGCTCGACGACCTGAAAGCCGTTGACTTCCGGCAGCATGACGTCTACGATCATGATATCGAAGTGCTGCTCTTCGGCGTGCTTCAGCGCCAGCCGGCCGTTCTCGGCGGTGACGACCTCGAAGTCTTCCATTTCAAAATTGAGCTTGACGGTCTCGCGGATATTCTCCTCGTCTTCGACCAACAGGATGCGCAGCATACAGGCGTACTTTAGCAGTTGGTACAAACGGCTGGTCCTAATGGTTGCGGGGGCATAATCGACCTTATGGATGAATTTTGCGTTCTTTGTATCATCCGCGCCTACGCATCGCTATGAACAACTGGAACTTCTTTCGGGAAGCTTTGAAAAACTTTCGCTCTACCGGCGCTATCGCCCGCGCCTCCCCGGCGCTCATCAAGCACCTCATCGGATCTATCCCCTCGGATCGACCGCTTACCGTGGTAGAACTGGGCCCCGGAGAAGGCTGCGTGACCCGGGCGCTGCTGGACACGCTCCACCCCAATAGTACGCTGACCGCCTTCGAGATCAACCCCGCGTTTGTACGACGCTTACAGGTGATCCAGGACCCACGGCTGCGGATTATCGCGAGCGGTGCCGACCGCGTTACGGATCACTTTGGCCCCGCTACCGTGGATTATGTAGTTTCCAGTCTGCCGCTCAGCATGATCGATCAGCCGGTCAAGCAGCGCATCATTCAGCAGTCGCAGAAGGTGCTGACACCCGCCGGTGAGTTTCTACAGTATCAGTATGCGCTACAGGACTACGGAC
>JBASAV010000039.1:0-3652 GCA_049650785.1 Lewinella sp.
GGCGTGTGAGCAGGAAGAATACGCCTTCGGCGACCTGACCGCCCCCTCTAATCTGCAAATTGAAGCCAACGTAACCGGGCAAACGGCCGACACCCCGAACGGGGACGGGAGCGGCACGGTCGTCTTCGTGGCCACGGCGGATGATGCCATCACGTATAAATTCATCTTCAGCGACGGTACCGAAGAGGTAGCCCCGAGCGGCCGTCTTACCAAGCGCTTTACGCAGGTGGGGGTCAATACCTACCAGGTAACGGTCGTTGCCTCGGGTACCGCCGGCATCGCCACCACCGGCAGCGCGGAAGTCACGGTAGAGAGCACCTTCAACGACAACGAGGCGCTGGCGCTACTGACCGGTGACGGAACCAAAACCTGGTACTGGGCCGCCGACGAGCCCGGCCAGTTGGGCGTAGGCCAGAACGACGGCAACGCCGAGCAGAATTACTTCGCCAACTACTACCAGGCAACGCCCTTCGAGAAGGATGGCGCCGGGGAGAGCCAGTGCCTGTACGAGGACGAGTTGGTGTTCAGCCGGGAGGGCGACGATCTTTACTACGAGCTTAACAATTTCGGGCTCACCTACTTCAACGCGGGCTTTGAGAGCGTGGCCGGCGGCAGCCAGGGCTTTGACTTCTGCTACGAATACGAGGTGCAGGAAGATCCGCAGTTGGTCACCCTGAGCCCCAGCGAATCCGTGGTAGCCGCGAACGGTATCCCCGGACAAACGCGCGGGACCGTCCTGAACTTCACCGAGGGCGGGTTCATGAGCTACTACATCGGTGCCTCGGAGTACGAGATCATTTCGCTGACCGAGAACCGGCTGGTGGTCCGGGCGGTACAGGGCAACAATAATGCGCTAGCCTGGTATCAAATCTTCACCTCCGTGAAGCCCGTCCAGGGCGGAGGCGGCGGCGGTACCGAGGAGCCCGAATTCGAAAACCTGGTGTGGGCGGACGAATTCGACGGGGATGTCCTCGCCGACACCGCCTGGAGCTACGATACCGGCACCGGTAGCAACGGCTGGGGAAACAACGAAGCACAGTACTATACCGACCGGCCGGATAACGTAAGCGTAGCGGACGGCGTGCTTTCGATCACCGCCCAGCGGGAAAACTTCAGTGGCTCGGATTTTACCTCCGGGCGCATCGTGACGATGGACAAATTCGAATTCACCTACGGCCGCATTGAGATCCGCGCCAACCTGCCCGAGGGCGGCGGCACCTGGCCGGCCCTGTGGATGCTGGGTGCCAACTTCGATGAGGTGGGCTGGCCCGCCTGCGGCGAGATCGATATGATGGAGCACGTAGGTAACGATCCGGATAGGGTACTCTCGGCGCTGCACTTCCCGGGGAACAACGGAGGAAATGCCGTCACGCAGAGTACCACGGTGGCCGGTGTGGAAGACGACTTCCATGTATTCACCACCATCTGGACCGAAAACACCATTCGCTTCCTGGTCGACGATGAAGTGTACCACACCTTTGAGAACAATGCAGGTATCCCCTTCAACCATGACTTCTTTCTGATCTTCAACGTGGCCGTAGGTGGTACGCTTGGCGGCGAGATTGATCCCGATTTCTCTGCTTCCAGTATGGAAGTGGATTACGTGCGGGTATACCAGTAAACCTTCGACTATGCACTCCTCCTTTTTCACCGTTATGCTCCTGGCCTCACTGGCCTCCTGCAACGTCCAGCGCGGCCAGGACGGCCAATCGGGCATACCTGCCAGTAGTAGTGACCGGGAACTGATCTGGTCGGACGAATTCAACGGCGACCAACTTGACACCACCGTCTGGAACTTCGAACTCGGCGACGGCTGCCCGAATCTCTGTGGCTGGGGCAACAATGAGCGCCAGGTCTATACACGTGATAATCACCGACTGGAGGGTGGCAACCTGATCATCACGGCGCGGAAGGACGGGGATGACTATACCTCGACCCGCATCACGACGAAGGGCAACGAAACTTTCCAGTACGGCCGCGTAGAAGCCCGCGCCAAGTTGGCCGTCGGACAGGGTATCTGGCCCGCCTTCTGGATGCTGGGATCCAACATCGACGAGGTGGGTTGGCCGCTGACCGGGGAAATCGACATCCTGGAGTACGTGGGTCGCGAACCGGGTGAGGTTTTCACCACCCTGCACACCGCCGCCACCCACGGCGACAACGCCAGCTCCAAGAAGAGCCAGTTTGCCAACATTGAGGAAGGCTTTCACCGCTACGCCGCCGAATGGACGGCCGAAGAAATATCCTTCTTCGTAGACGACCAACTCGTATACACGTACGATCCGGAAGACCGCAGCGAGGAAGTCTGGCCCTTTGATCAACCCTTCTACATCTTAATCAATATGGCCATCGGCGGCAACTTCGGTGGCCCCGAGGTAGACGACTCCATCTTCCCCCAGGAATATGTAATCGACTACGTGCGCGTCTACGCACCCGAATAGACCATCCTTTTTCAACTATCCCAATTGCTCTACATGCAAAAATTTTACTCGATCATTGCCCTCATCCTGCCCGCGCTGGCCTTTGCCCAGGCGCCTACGGATGCCCCACCCACCCCTACCCAGGACGCCGCTGACGTCATCAGCATCTTTAGCGACGCTTACGATGACGTAACCGTCACTACCTACCGGGGCGATTTTGGTGCCGCTGAGTTTACCCGGGAAACCATCGCAGACAACGAGGTGCTGCGCTACGGCAACCTGACCTTCACCGGTATTGAAACGCTCGGGGAGAACGCCCTCGATCTTATGGCGGCCGAGGTCACCACCCTTCACTTCGATTTCTGGTCACCCAATAGCACGGCCTTCCAGATCAAACTGGTCGACTTCGGCGGAGACGGCTTCGAACCCCAGGAGAATAACACCGAGAGCGAGTTGCGCCGTTTTCTTCCGGCGGGCGAATGGGTGAGTGTAGACCTTCCGCTCGGACTTTTCCCCGGCATGAACATGACGGACATCAGCCAGATCATCATTTCCAGCGTCCCGAGCGGAGAAAGCACCGTGTACCTGGATAACATCTATTTCTACAGCGGCGGCGAGACCCTCGGCGATACGCCCCTCGACCTCCCGGTTACCTTTGAGGATGAGGACGTGACGTACGGATTATCCGACTTCGCCGGGGCCTCTTCCCAGGTAGTGGAAGATCCTACCGACGCGGAAAACACGGTAGCTCAGACGACCAAGATTACCGGTGCCGAGACCTACGCAGGTACCACGATTACCCTCGATCGGGGTGGATCGCCCTTCGACCCTGGTTTTGCCAGCGCCATTCCGTTCACCGCCGATACCGCCACCGTCTCCGTACGCGTATGGTCACCGACGGCCGGAACGCCCGTACGCCTGAAAGTGGAAGCCAGCAACGACCCCACCATCAGCGTGGAGACGGAGACCAATACCACGGTCGCGATGGCCTGGGATACCCTGGTCTTCGACTTTTCGATGGAAGCTACGGGAACGGCGGCCCTCAATCTGGCGGCTACGTATGATAAAATGTCCATCTTCTTCGACTTCGGCAGCCAGCCTACGGCAGACGCCACCTACTACTGGGACGACGTATACTTCGGCGGTCAGGCCACCCAAGTGGTGGAAGAAGAGGAGGGCCCGCAGATGGCCGCTCCCGCCCCGGTGCACGAAGGTGACGACATTATTTCGCT
>JBASAV010000040.1:0-1529 GCA_049650785.1 Lewinella sp.
ATGTCCATCGCCGAGCTGGCCTGGTTCCAGTAATCGCCGGTGTGCCCTTCCATGATCTGGAATTCCTGGCTGAGCATCCAGGTCCGCCAGTGCTCCGCGCCCGGCGGTCCGATGGAATGGTACAGAACACCCGAGTCCTTGAGCAGGTCCTGGCGGGGTACCCATTTTTTGTCTCCCCAACGGAATTGCACCCGCAGGTGGTAGTTGGCGTATTCCGCCTTCGAGATCAGGCAGCCGTAGTACTCGCCACTCACGCGGACGACCGTCCTCCCCTCTTCCTCCATCGTTTCGAATACGCCGTACCCCTCCGGATTCATCCCGATGGGTTGGATCAGGCTGCCATCGGCCGCCACGGGGGCGGAGCCGTCATAGCCGAGTTGGTGGCGAAAGCTCAGGTAGGTATCCCACTGGGAGAGTTCCGGATCGATGAGCTCCTGCCAATCCGGGGCATCGGCGGTGTCGTCAACCGCGGGAGGGGTCGAGGCGCAAGCGAACCCGAGGCAGAGCAAGAGAAAAGACAGCTTGTAATGGTACATGGAATCTTGGAAATAGGCGAGCGTGAACGAAATCGTCGTGCCAGTAGGCACGCATGGCGTTTGGCAAAGTTAGGGTAGTTGGGGTCAGGCTCGTAGGCATCACCGGTTGCCCGTCAGCGACAGCTCATATCCATAAATCCGCTCCGTGCGAAAATCGATTCATAGCGCTTCACCTTCAGCAGGTCTTTCAGCGCCCTTCCGTTGTTCTCGGTTTTCTCGTAATACATTCTGGCAATTTGATAGCCGATGTAGTATCCTAAATCCGCCGGCCGGTCTGCTGCCCGATTGCCCTGGTAGATCCAATTGCCATAATCATCGGGGTTTGCTTTCAAATCCTGTTTGAACTCCGCAAACAGCGCACATCGATGCTCATCCCCGTACGCATAGACCTCCTTATTGATGCTGAGGGAAAGCAGGGTATCCGCCAGGAAATCGGCTATTCCCTCCGTCATGACGCCCGTCAGTAAGTTGAGCTTCCTCTCTTTCCGTTGTTGCGTGTGAATCGTCTCGTGGGCGATCATCGACACGATGTCACTACCGGTGCCGATCACGTTATGAAGCCAACCGGTCATCTCCGATTTATCCACCGCCTCACTGGACGCGGCAATCTCCGAGCCGATCAAGATGAGATCATCCGAAACCGTGCCGCCGGTTCGCAGGCATCCGATGGCAAAGCAGACATCGGGTCGTTTAAAATTCGGCAGTTCTTCGCGGTAGCTTTCGAATACCGCCTTGATCTCCCCTTTCCTATGCTCGATCTTTTCGGTCAACGGTCGGATACTCTGCCAAAACTTGGGATATAGCGCAAAATTCTCGATGTACTCTTCAGCCGTGAAATCCCGGGCTTCGACAAATTTTTGGAAATAGACGGTGCCTACATCCAGATACTGCTCCTGGATGATCTGGATGCTGTCCTCCCTGGTATCCGCTAAGGCGAGCTTATCGTAGGCCGCCCAGAAGTTTTTGATGTCGCTGGTCTCGATGGTATATGCC
>JBASAV010000041.1:0-6115 GCA_049650785.1 Lewinella sp.
CCGGAATGCGGGTGCTTTTTCAGGTAGGCGGCGAAGGCCTCCACGGCCAGGTCGGGGCCCTTCAAATGGACCAGCCGGCCGGCAAAGAGAATGTTTGGCGGTCCGGTAGGCGGCTCGGGTGACCAGCCGTAGTCCAGATTACCTACGTTTGGAAAGACCTTGTGTGGTTGATTGGCGAGATCCAGGGTATCGGGCACGCTGTCGTTCATGCACCAGATGTAGTCGGCCTTCTCCTTGGTTTTTCGCAGGGCACCGTTCCACTTCCAGAAGTAATTTTTGATGGACCAGGTAACGGCGTTCTTGGCGCGGTCGGCCAGGGGCATGGTCCGGTTGAAGATCGAAGGGATACGGGGGTGGTGACCGATGGGGCCCCACACGAAGGGCTTACCGAGCTTCCAGAGGCGGCTGGGGGTCCAGTCGTTATGGAAGTTGAGGTTGTGGGCTATATCGAACTCCAGTTTCTGCCGCTGCACGAAATCCACGATGCCCCGTTGCCAGAGCAGGTAGTAAAGCATGGCGCCCCGGCTGCCGCGTTTCCACCAGCGGAGGTGCTTGGGCAGGTCGTAGTACAGGTACTGAATATTGGCGTAAACCGGGTCGGGGTTCTCCGCCATATACTGCTCGATGGCGGGGCGGTTGTTCTCGCGGGTCACCGCGATCACCCGGTTGTAGCGGGCGGCCTGGTAGACAAAGTTCCACCCCATCCCGTCTTCGGAACCCTTATAGGGGTTGACGGCGTAGGTGGTGGCAAGTATGGTTTTCATTAGGATTAGGTGATAGATTACAAACAAGTAGTTCGTGCATGTACTTGTATAGGCTTGTAGGGCGATGGCTATCCGGCAATAGCCGATGTAGCCTTAACTAGCGCGGGCCAGGCCGGCAGCAACCGGCGCAACGTCCGTGGTGGCATCCCGCTGACCGATCAGGCGGGCGGGCACGCCACCGATGATGCTGTAGGGCGGGAAGGAGCGATTGACCACGGCCCCGGCGGCAATAACCGAGTGGGCGCCAACGGTCACGCCGTCCAGAATCGATACGCGGGCACCGATCCAGCAATCCTCGCCAATGCGGATGCCCTCCCTTTTAACGCCCTGATGGCGGATTGGCGTATCCGGCCGGGCAAAGTGATGGTTTTCGGGGTGGCAGCTGAAGTACTGACCCACGATACAATCGTCGCCGATGGTGAGGCCGCCGGCGCCGCCGAGGTAGGCGTATTCCCCGATGCCGACGTTGTTGCCGATGCGGATGTGCGTTCCGGGGTTATTGGGCGTGGTACTGACGACCACTTTACTCCAGTCGCCGATGCTCACGCTGTTACCGAAGGTCACGCCTTCATTACCTAGGGCTTCCACCGACACGCCGCGCCCCAATTTGAGAAACTTGCCGAAAGCGATTTTATGCAGGTAGCAGAAGCGCACTCCGCTGCCCAGCATCATGAAGCGGGGATGGCGCGCGCGAAGCAACAGGCGGAGGCCGCGAAAGAAAGATATGCCGGTCGTCCACAGGAAAGCCAGGACCATCCGGTCGTCGAAGTGTTCGGCGAAGGCGAACTGCGGATTGCGCAGGCGTATGAGGCGGGTCAGCAGGGTTTTCATGGTTAGCGGATCGAGGTTTGCAGGTTTTCTTCGATGGTGGTGAGTGTCTCACCGAGGTGTACGTTCTCGAGGCTGGCGAAGACGCGGTTCGGGTAGCGCTCCTGGCAGTCGGCGAAGAGGGTGCGGTAGCGGGTGGTGAGATCGACGATCGTTTCCCGGTCCAGCTCCTGCTTGCGGGCCAGGATGGTATCGGCATCCGCGTACAGGAAGAAATTGTAGTCCGGCTTCATCAGGAAGGGCAGTCCCCAGCGCGGCACGAAGGCGGGCAGTTCGATGTTGCTGCGGCGGGCGTCGAGAATGAAGTCGTAGTAGTAGCGATCGTAGACGACCGCGTAGCCGCGCAGTACGTAGCGGACGTACACGTACCACTGCCCGACCAGGTAATCGGCGTAGTAGTACCCGAAGCGGAACAGGGAAGAAAATACGCTACGATTGTCGCCGGTACGGGGCAGACGCTCGACGCTGCGTTGTTCGGCGCCTTCCTTCCCGTGAACGTAGGCACTCAGAATCGGCAGCAGGGAGGGACGGTGCCGCAGGACCTTCACCGGGCGGCGGATCTGCTTGTCGATGATGGTTGTTACTTCCCCGATAACGGTACTCTTGCCGGCGCCGTCAACCCCGGAGAAGGTGACCAGGAAGCCGCGGTTCTGCCAGGCGGTACGCAGCGTGTCGCGCAGGTAACCGATTTGGTTGCGCCATTTCCGCCATCCCCGGTTCTCACTCCGGGGCAGGGCGGGAAGGGGTCCGGTCGTTACCCGGTATTTTTCCGGGATAGGTTGACCGTTCAGCCCGTAGAACAGGCGCAGGTAGTTTTCGGTATCCTCGTCGTTGACCGTACGTACTCCGTGGGCATTCACACGGGCCCGAGCGATCAGGTCTGTCGCGTGCATGAATACGGTAGCCTTACGCTTCAGTTTCCAGATGAGGTCGAGGTGGAGCAGTTGTCCGTCCGTCAGTACGACGGCCAGGGAAGCCATGAAACTCTTACGAATGACCCGGACGCGCTCTACGCCGCTAACGCTCCTCAGGTAGTGGATCACGTCGTCCGCCGCGGTCTGTGACAGGAGGATATCCAGATCACTATTCACGGACAGCTCCCGTGGATCGTCATCTCCCAGTTTCAGTACGGCATAGTCTACCTTTTCCAGCCTACCAAACAGGCGGGCGATCAACTCCGGACGAGTAGCATCCACGGGCGCGAGGCTCCGCAGGGCGTCCGCCCATACATCCAGCTGCCAGTGTATCTGCTGGTGCCAGTTCTCCTGCCGGGAATAGACCGTGAGGTAATAGGTCAGGTGATGGAGTAGATACAGCCGTAGGTAAAATTCTATATCGACCCGGCCCGATCCGAAGATAGCCAGCTTGGCCAGTGGCTTGAGATCCTGCAGCATACCCTCGTAAATGGCGGCCCAGTCCTTTCGCTCGACCATAATGCCCTGCTGCAGGTGAAAATGGAAGAAATCGTAACCGGCGGGCATGCCTTCCCGGGCCAGTTCCCAGTCGATGATTCCCAGCTCGCCGGTATCGGTGCGCAGGGTATTCCAGGGGGTGAAGTCGCCGTGGGAGAAACCATAATTAGTGGTGCGCTCCAGGTCCAGGCTATCGCTTAGTTGGCGTAACCCGCTGAGTAGATCGAGGGGGATATTCGCGTGCCGGCTTTCATCCAGGCTATCCAGCCGGTGCTGTATCGCACTCCATTCGGTCCACCGGCGGAGGGGACCGCGATCGGAGAAATGGGCGCGTAGCGCACGTAGTGCTTCCAGGTGGTTGGGGGTTACTTTGTCCCAGGTACCCTGATCGGGAAGTCGGTCCATGGCGAGTCGGTCCCGCGAGAAGGCCTGCACTGCTGGAAAATCGAAGGGAAATTGCAGGCCGGTCTTCTCCAGTTTGATTAGGGCTTTGGCCTCATTGATGAGGTTGCGCCGGGAGTCTGGCCCCAGTCCGATCTTGACCACCGTGCTCCCATCCTGCAGGAGGACTTCTTTCCGGTTGGGTCCGACGGTGCCGGTGAACAGGGCCCAATTATCCAGGCCTTCTGTATCCGCTCGGCTAACCTCGGCGCTGGCAAATACCAGCCGCTGCAGACGGAGGAGAAAAATCACCCGTACCGCCAGGCGGAAAGCGCGTTGGCGAAGGGTAACGGCGGGGTAAAAGCTGAGAAAGGTGGGTTCATTAGCGGATGCCGGCCAGATCCAGCGGGGGCTACCGTCCGGATGGGCGATATACAGCGCCGGAACGGGTTGGCTAATGATTCGGGCAGTTGTTGGGAGAGACACGGTTTGTAGGCTATGGGTGAGATGTCCATAACGTGCAAATACAGTGACAAAAGATCAAACCGCTGGTTTTTAACTCTTTACGCGCTAACCATTCGAATAATTACTTCCAATTTTTGGAAATTAGTCTGTTATTTGGAATAAGGTAGTTCGTTTGTGGGGCGGTCGGTTTGTGGGGCCTCATTACAGACCTCGCTAGGCAGGAAACGTCCCTTCCAGGGCCGGGCATTGTTGCGTTGAGTAGGCCTTTCGTATCCGCGGAGACGGCGCCACTTGCCTAATCCGTGCAATCGGCGGTGAGCCTACACCCCCGCTCATCACGGAGCAATGTCTATCTCATTCCCCCTTCTCCTGGATCTCCTCCGCCATCTGGCGTTCGACGATCTCGCTATAGTAGCCCCCGTTAGCCAATAGCTCTTCGTGGGTACCCATCTCCGCTATCCCTCCCTGGTCCAGGACGATGATCTTATCGAAGGTCAGGTGGCCGTAAATGCGGTGCGTGATAATGATGGATGTCTTCTCCTGCAGCGCCTGGTTAAAGTAGCCGAGAATCTGCTGCTCCGTGTTCGTATCCACGGCACTAAGGCTGTCGTCAAGCAGTACGATGTCCGGACGCTTGATCAGGGCCCGAGCAATGCTGACCCGCTGCTTCTGACCACCGGAAAGCGTAACCCCCCGCTCCCCCACCAGCGTATCGAAACCTAGCGTCAGCCCCTCAATATCCTTATACACGGCCGCATGCTTGGCGAATTGCTCGATCTCCTCGTCACTGGGATCGTGATCGGCACCGAAGGCGATGTTAGCCTTGATGGTATCGGAAAACAGGAAGACGTCCTGGGGCACGTAGCCGATTTTGCGGCGTAGGTTAGCCAGACCGATCTCCCGGATATCCTGCCCGTCGATCAGAATGCGGCCTTCCGTTACGTCGTACATGCGGAGCAATAAGTCGGCTACGGAAGTCTTGCCCGAGCCCGTACGTCCGATGATGGCCAGCTTCTCCCCCGCCTTGAGGGTGAAGCTCAGCTTGTCGATCGCCTTTATGCCGGTATCGGGATAAACGAAGGTGACATTCTCGAAGGTGACGTCCCCCTTGATGGCTCCCCGGTATTCGGGGTCCGGATCAGAAATGGCCGTCTCCGTCCTGAGGAATTCATTGATCCGCTTCTGACTGGCGGCGGCCTGCTGTACGATACTGGCGATCCAGCCAATAGCCGTCACCGGCCAGGTCAGCATATTCACGTAGATCACGAACTCCGCGATGTTACCGGCGGAAATCTCCCCCGCCACAACCTGTAGTCCACCCACGTAAACGGTAAGTACCGTCGCCGCACCCACCATAAATACCATCAACGGAAAAAACCAAGCGTCCACC
This sequence comes from Lewinella sp., assembly GCA_049650785.1. Taxonomy (GTDB): domain Bacteria; phylum Bacteroidota; class Bacteroidia; order Chitinophagales; family Saprospiraceae; genus Neolewinella. Next base: position 5,241 of record JBASAV010000041.1, read on the forward strand.
TTGGCCAGGTTGACGCTCATATCCTTGTAGACGTCGCTCTGTCCGGCAAAGTATTGCTCCTGCTGGCGCTCCCGCACGTAGCTCTTCACCACCCGGATACCGCTGAAGACCTCCTGGGCGATGCTGGTCAGCTTCGAAAGCTGCTGCTGGATCAGGGTAGACCGCGTATGGATGATGTTGCTCACGTAGTAGATACTCACCGCCAGCACCGGCAGCGGAATGAGCGTATACAGGGTTAGCGTCGGGCTCACCGCCAGCATACTCACGATGACGAAGATGATCGTCGAAATAAGGTTGGCGCAGTACATCACGGCCGGCCCTAGGTACATCCGCACCTTATTGACGTCTTCCGTGATCCGGTTCATTAGGTCACCGGTGTTGTTCCGCTTGTAAAACTCCAGGCTCAGATCTTCGTAGTGATCGAAGATCACCTCGCGCAGGTCGTACTCGATCAGGCGCGACATCACGATGATCGTCTGCCGGGTCAGGTACAGGAAAAAACCCATGATCAGGGCGAGCAGCAATACCAGCCCCGCGAAGAGCATCAGGGTATGGCTGAGGATTCCGAAGAACTCATCCTGCACCTCAAAGCCGTCGTAAATGCGGTAGGTGTTGACGTAGTCGATCACCAGGTCCAGTGCCTCCCGGATCACCTGCGGCTGCAGTACCTGGAAGTAGTTGGAAATGCAAATGAAAATGATCCCCAGCGCGAGCCGCCAGCGGTATTTCCAGAAGAATCGGTTGAGGAACTTTAGTTCGCGCAAAGAAGGGAGGAGTTCGAAGGTCGGGGATTGGAACGTTTGGTGCGGCGTATGGTTGCTACCGGTTCGGCAGACGACCTCCGCTTCGCTGCGTTCGGGGGATGAAGCTAGAGT
>JBASAV010000042.1:0-10412 GCA_049650785.1 Lewinella sp.
CAGTTCGGGAGCTTCCATACGGTCGGTTTGGTAACGGAACCCGAAGAAACAACCAATTAGTTGCCTGCCTACTTCCTGCGCTCCGCCGCCAGAATCCGATGCCGGGCCGGTATGCCCGTTGCCATCCCTGGCGACAGACGTACCTTATGGGCCAAACCAAGCATTATGCGCAGACGCCGCTTTCTATATACATCCGCCACCCTGGCTACGGGTGCTGCCCTCCATCCACTACGGGCAGCTCCCCGCACTTACGCACCGAACGGGGCCACGATGATTCGGAACAACGTCGGCTTCTACACGGAGCGGGGCGGTACGATCGGCTTTTACCGTCCGACCACCGGCGCGGGAGGTGTAGTAGTAGACTCCCAGTTTCCCGATGCTGCCGGGAACTTTCTGAAGGAAGTATTTGCGGGCGATCTTTCCCTGGACCTGCTCATCAATACCCACCACCACGGCGACCATACCGGTGGAAACGGTATCATCGCCCCGCGGGCCCAGGCCTACGTGACCCACGAACGGGCGCGGACCAACCTGGAAAAGAGCGAAAGCGAGCGCACCGAGGGTGACCCGGTACCCCTGCCCAAAACCACCTTTGCCAAGGATTGGTCGATGGAGCTACCTGGAGGAGAAATCGTGACGGCCCGCCACTTCGGACCCGGCCACACCGGCGGCGACGCGGTGATCCACTTCGAGAACGCCAACGTGGCCCACCTGGGCGATCTGCTCTTCAATCGCCGCTTCCCCTACGTGGACCCGGGGGCCGGGGGCAACATGACCAACTGGATCAAGGTGATGGGTAAAATTCGCAAAGCCTACGACCGGGATACGGTATTCATGTTCGGCCACGCCGCCGAATCGTATCCGGTAACGGGTACGCGTGATGACGTGGCTTCCTTTCAGGATTACCTGAGCTACCTCCGGTCATACGTCAAGAAGGAAAAGCGCAAGGGCACCACCCTGGAAGAATTGAAGGCGAAAACCATCACGATACCCAAGGCGCCCGAATGGCGGTTCGGTGACCGGCTGCGCGACGTGAACCTGGAGGTGATGTGGGAGGAGGTCTAAGGTATCTCCCCCGGATTCGGACTCGATGCAATTTTCACTTTCTCAGCGCAATCTTTCACATAAACGATCCCCCCACCTGCTTTGGACGACTGCCTAACCAGCTATTCCTATATTGGCCGGCCCATAAGTAGCTGATGATGAACAACCCGATTATAGCCGAAAACTTCCTTCTGGAAAGCGAGGCCGCCCGCGAGCTCTACCATGATTACGCGGCGGATATGCCCATTATTGACTACCACTGTCACCTGCCGCCCGCGCAGATCGCCGGCGACCACAACTTTAAGAACCTCACCGATGTCTGGCTGCGCGGTGACCACTATAAGTGGCGGGCGATGCGCGCTAACGGTATCTCCGAAGACGGCATCACCGGTTCGGCCACTGACCGGGAAAAGCACAAGAATTGGGCCGCTACCCTGCCCTATACGATGCGGAATCCCCTCTACCACTGGTCGCACCTGGAGCTGGAGCGCTACTTCGGCATCACCGAGCTGCTCGGCCCCGATAACGCCGATGCCATCTACGATCAGTGCACGGAGAAACTGCAGGAGGACAACTTCAGTGTCCGCTCGCTCATCGAACGGATGAACGTAAAGGTGATCTGTACCACCGACGATCCCATCGATTCACTGGAGCACCACAATGCAATCGGTCAGGACGGTTTTTCCTGTCAGGTGGTACCCGGATTCCGGCCCGATAAGTCGATCATGATCGACGCGGATGGCTTCGCGGATTACATAACGAAACTGGCCGAATCCGCTGATAGCGAGATCAATTGCTACGACGACCTACTCTCGGCTTTACGCAGTCGGATTGATTACTTTCATTCCCTTGGCTGCCGGGTATCGGACCATGGACTGAATGAACTCTTCGATGAAACCTGCAGCCCCGAAGAGGCCGACCGGATCCTGAATAAGCGCCTGCGCGGAGAAGACGTTTCCCCGGAGGAAGCCCGGCAGTTTCAGACCGCCCTGCTGATCGAGCTCTGTAAGATCTACCACGAACTGGAGTGGACGCAGCAGTTTCACTTAGGTGCCCTGCGCAACAACAACAAGCGCATCCTGCGTAACCTGGGCGCCGACGCCGGCGTGGACAGCATTGGCGACTTCAGTCAGGCCCGCGGACTATCGATGCTCTTCAACAGCCTGGACGACACCGACCAGCTGGCCAAAACCATCGTCTACAACCTCAACCCGTCCGATAACGAAGTGATGGCGACCATGGTAGGCAACTTCAATGATGGCAGCATCGTCGGCAAGATGCAGTACGGCTCGGCCTGGTGGTTTCTCGACCAGCTGGACGGTATGGAAAAACAGATGAACGTACTGTCCAATATGGGACTGCTGAGCCGCTTCGTAGGCATGCTGACCGACAGCCGGTCCTTCATGTCGTTCCCCCGCCACGAATACTTCCGTCGCCTGCTGTGCAATATGTACGGGCAGGACATCGAGCGCGGCCTGCTGCCCGACGACCGGAAATGGATCGGCCAGACCATCCAGAATATCAGCTACAACAACGCTAAAAACTATTTTAATTTTCCCGCATGAAAGTTGTCACTTTCGGAGAGATCATGCTCCGCCTGACCCCCCCGGGTCACCTTCGTTTTTCCCAGGCCTCCAACTTCGACGTCGTCTACGGCGGCGGGGAGAGCAACGTGGCCGTCGCCCTGGCCAACTTCGGCCTGGACGCCCACTTCGTCACCCGACTGCCCAACAACGACATCGGCGAGTGTGCCCTGATGGAACTGCGCAAGCGGAACGTCAAAACGGACTACGTCGTCCGCGGCGGCGAACGCCTCGGTATCTACTTCCTCGAGATGGGCGCCGTTCAGCGGGGCAGCAAGGTCGTCTACGACCGCGCGCACTCCGGCATGGCCTCGATCGAAAAGGGAATGGTCGACTGGGATGAAGTCTTCAAGGACGCCGACTGGTTCCACTGGACCGGTATCACCCCCGCCCTCTCACAGGGTGCGGCCGACGCCTGCCTCGAAGCCATCCAGGCTGCTAACCGGCTGGGTGTACCCGTTTCCACCGACCTCAACTACCGCGCCAAGCTCTGGAAGTACGGTAAGGACCCCATGGAGGTAATGCCCGACCTCGTGGAAGGCTGCGACGTGATTCTCGGCAACGAAGAGGACGCCGAAAAGCACTTCGGCCTGCACCCCGAAGAGGTGGACGTTACGGCCGGCGGCGAAATGGACGGTAAGAAGTACCTCCCCGTCCTGAAGGAACTCATGAATAAATTCCCCCGCTGCAAGATGACCATCACCACGCTGCGCGGTTCGGTCAGCGCCAGCCACAATAGCTGGGCGGGCGTCCTCTGGGACGGCGACAAGCTCTACGAAACGAAGACCTACCAAATCACGGACATCGTGGACCGGGTGGGAGGTGGCGACAGTTTTATGTCGGCCCTGATCTACGGCCTACTGACCTACAAAGACGACAAGCAGCAAGCGCTGGACTTCGCCGTAGGTGCCTCCTGCCTCAAGCACACCATATATGGCGACGCGAACCTCGTCACGGTGGACGAAGTCACCAAACTCATCGAAGGCGACGGCTCCGGCCGCGTTGCCCGCTAAAAAGAAACGATCATGTCAACACACTCCCGCCTTCACGCCCTGTCCGTCATTCACGACCAGGGCATCATGCCCCTCTTTTACCATAAGGACGCCGAACTGGGCAAGGAAGTCCTCCGCGCCTGCTACGGGGCCGGCGGTCGCCTGCTGGAATTCACGAACCGGGGTGACTTCGCCCACGAGACCTTCCGCGAGCTAAACGTTTTCGCCCGCAAGGAACTACCCGATATGGTGATGGGTGTCGGCTCGATCAACGACGCCGCTACCGCTGCCCTGTATATGCAACTCGGTGCCAGCTTTATTGTCTCCGCCTCTCTGCGCGAGGACGTTGCCCTGGTGTGTAACCGTCGCAAGGTCCCGTACCTACCGGGCTGCGCTACCCTGACCGAGATCGGCCGCGCCGAGGAGCTCGGGTGCGAGATCGTCAAATTATTTCCAGGCAGCGTTTACGGTCCGGAATTCATCAAGTCGATCCGCGGCCCCCAACCCTGGACCAGCATCATGCCCACCGGCGGCGTGACCACCGAGCTGCACAACCTCAAGGGTTGGTTCAGCGCCGGGGCGGTTTGTGTAGGCCTGGGCTCGCAGTTAATCGGAAAATCGGTACTTTCCGATCGCGACTTCTCCGGACTCACCGACAGCGTACGGGAGGCCCTGAAAGTGGCGAAAGAACTGCGATCATGAAAAGATTATGGATTTACGGGTGTTGCCTGCTGATCATGCTGAGCGGGGGCTGCGCCGAAGAACTAGGCGGCAACGTCCTGCGGCTGGCCCACGGACTGGACACCTCCCATCCCGTGCACCGCGGTATGGTGTTCATGGCCGACCGGCTGGCCGAGCTTTCCGACGGGGAACTGACCATCAGTATCTACCCTAACAACCAGCTCGGTACGGAGCGACAGTGTTTGGAACTGCTACAGATCGGCAGTCTCGACATGACCAAGGTATCGGCGGCCGTACTGGAGAATTTTTCTCCGGAGATCGCCGTGCTTTCGCTCCCCTACGTCTTCCGTGGCCGCGAGCACGTCTACAAATTCCAGGATAGCGAGCTCGGCCGGCAGATGCTGACCACGAGTGAACAGTTTCGGCTGCGCGGGCTGGTCTACTTCGACGCCGGGCAACGGTCTTTCTACACCAAGGATCACCCGGTCAACGTACCGGACGATCTGAAGGGAGAAAAGATTCGCGTTCAGTTGAGTGCCACCGCCATTGCCATGGTGAAGTCACTGGGTGGCTCCCCTACCCCGATCTCCTACGGCGAGCTCTACACAGCCCTGCAGCAGGGTGTGGTGGACGGCGCGGAAAACAACCCGCCGAGTTTCTATACCTCCCGCCACTACGAGGTGTGTAAGTACTACACCCTGGACGAGCATACCGCCGTACCCGACGTATTGATGATTGGCACGGAAGCCTTCGACCGGCTCAACGACCAGGAACGCGCGTGGTTACAGGCAGCAGCTGACGAGGCGGTCACTTACCAGCGCAAGCTTTGGCAGGAGGCCGAACAGGAAGCCCTGGATGCCGTCATCGCCGAGGGCGTGCAGGTCATCCGTCCGGATAAGGGTCCGTTTATCGAGCAGACCGCCCCGATCCTGGAAGGCTACCGCGACCAGCCGCACCTCTACTCCCTCATCGAACAGATCATCGCAATGGCCCCCGAAAATGAAGGATAAGGTTGATAAAATACTGGGTTACGTACTGGTGATCATGCTGGCCGTTATGACCCTCGACGTCCTCTGGGGCGTGTTTACCCGCTACGTCATGAGTAATCAGGCCAGCTGGTCCGAAGAAATGGCCCGCTTCCTCCTCATATGGATCGGCATTCTCGGCGCGGCTTACGCAAGCGGACAGCGCATGCACCTTTCCATCGACCTGCTGGACAACAAACCGGTGAAGCTCATCGCTTCGCTGATTATCCTCTTCGCCCTGGGCGTCATGGTACTCGGCGGCACCCGCCTGGTCATGCTCACCGCCGAACTGGGCCAGCGCTCCCCCGCTCTCGGCGTGCCGATGTCACTTATCTATGCCGTCGTACCGATCAGCGGACTCCTCATCATCTATTACCGCCTTTCGGACTTTAAAGCCACCTGATGGAAGTTGCCATCCTCGTTCTCACCTTCGTTGTCCTGATTGGTCTGGGTATGCCCATCGCCTGGTGCATCGGCATCAGCGCCACGGTTACCATGCTGGTAAGCATTCCCACTCTGCCGGCGCTGACCACCGTAGCCCAGCAAACGGCCTCCGGCCTGGACAGCTTTAGCTTGCTGGCCATTCCTTTCTTCATTCTCGCCGGCCAGATCATGAACCAGGGCGGTATAGCCCGACGGCTCATCGCCTTCGCCCGCTCCATGGTGGGCGGCCTTCCCGGCGGACTGGCCCACGTCAACATTATCGCGGCCATGCTCTTCGGTGCCATCGCGGGATCGGCTGCCGCAGCGGCTTCTGCGATCGGCGAGACCGTCGGCAAAGCGATGGAAAAAGAGGGATACAGCAAAGAATTTTCGGCGGCGGTCAATATCACGTCCTCGACTACCGGCCTAATTATTCCGCCCAGTAACATCCTCATCGTTTACAGTTTGGCGAGCGGTGGCGTAAGCATCGCGGCCCTGTTTTTGGCGGGTTACGTACCGGGACTGCTCACCGGCTTTCTACTCATGATCGTGGCGGCCATCATCGCCAAGCGGAAGGGTTACACTACCCGTAGCAAGACGTCGGTCCGCGAGATCGGACGCACGTTCATCGGAGCCTTACCCAGTCTGTTGCTGCTGGTCATCGTCATCGGGGGCATCGTGGCCGGTGTATTTACGGCTACGGAAGCCTCGGCGGCGGCGGTACTTTACTGCCTCGTGCTGAGTTTCGTGTACGGCGAAGTCAAGTTTAGCGATCTGCCGGGCGTCTTCCTAAATGCCGTGGGCACGACCTCCATCGTCATGATCCTGATCGCCACGTCCATCTCCATGTCGTGGATCATGGCCTTCGAGAATATTCCACAGGACATCACCACCTTCCTGCTGGCCACGAGCGATAACCCGATCGTGATCATGATCATCATCAACCTGATCCTGCTATTCGTTGGGGTCTTCATGGACATGACGCCTGCCGTACTCATCTTTACGCCCATCTTCCTGCCCGTAGCCACCCAGATCGGTATCGATCCGGTTCACTTCGGCATCATCATGATCCTCAATCTCTGTATCGGACTGTGTACGCCACCGGTGGGAGCGGTCCTTTTCGTAGGGGTTGGCGTGGCGGGTACGACGATTCAGAAAGTGGTGCGGCCACTGCTGCCGTTCTTCGTGGCTATGTTAGTGGCCTTGCTGATCGTTACGTTGGTGCCTGGGTTGAGTACTTGGTTGCCTTCGCAGTTCGGGTTTTAGGGTTTTGATAAGCGGTGTGCTGGAAGCACTGCCTTGCCTCCCAATCCCTTTTCCTGTTTGCTCCAGACTTAAAGCTCAAACACATGGTATTTCTGCTGCTCACCTTTGGTGATAACTCGCTTGTCCATCAACAGGCGACCTTTTCCGCCATGACACTCCTCGCCCGCGGAGAAGAAGAGATCTGCATCGTGACCGATACTCCCCGCTACTACGGTCTGCTGAAAGAGCGGGTCCGAATTATCACGATCAGCGCGGCCGAGTTGAAGGAGTGGAAGGGCCCGCAAGACAATTTCCTTCGCACAAAAATCAAGGCATTCCAGCGTGTCGTAGCTGAATATCCACAACAGCACGTCGTGTACGTCGACGCGGACACTTTCTGTTTTGGCGATCCCAAAGGGCTGGCTGATACCCTAAATAGCGGGGACAACCTGCTGCACGCCCTGGAAGGTCCGCTTACGGAGCTACCTACCAAATCCGAAAAACGGATGGGGAAACAGACTAGCGGAAAGACCTACGGTGGGGTGCGAGTAGGCCATCACCATTCCATGTATAATTCGGGCGTGGTGGGAATCGCCGCTGATCGGGCCCCCGCGGTAATCGAAATGGCATTGACCATCTGCGATGAGATGTGCGCCCAGGGGGTAGAGCCCCGCCTCATTGAGCAGTATTCGTTTTCAATCGCCCTGGCGGAGGCCGGGAGCATCCAGACGGCAAACTCGGTGATCGGACATTACTGGGGTAACAAGAGGGAATGGAACAGCAAAATTACCGAGTTCTACGTAACACACCATCTACTGGGCAATACCCTGGATGAGCAAGTAGAAGCCGCCGGTCGCCTCGATTTTCGGGCGATTCCGGTCTACCGCAAATCAAGGTCAAAGGAAGCCAAGCTCCACGCCTGGCTGGAAGAGCGGCGGAATACCACACCGCGCACGTTCGTCCCACCCGCCGGAGAAACGGCAAATAAGCGATCGGAGCGGTGGGAAGCCCGCCGGTAGATTTATCAATAACTCGAAAGTAGAAAGTGTAGGGTTTTTGCGGCGGAGCGCAGGCTAAAGTCTCGCAGTAGCCGCAAAATTAGCCCCCCAACCTATACCGCCTTCTTGTTGATCTCCTGGATCGCCAGATCGTTCAACTCCTCATTGAACCGCGACTCCTCGTCCAGGATAGCATCGAGCACCATGATCATTTTATCTCCGCTCAAGATCATCGCGTATTGGGTAGCGGTACCGTAGCCCGATATTTCGTAGTGCCCGCAGCGCTGCGCCTCGGCAATCGGTGGGGCATCCTTGTTATCCTCTTCTTCCCGAGAGGGGTACAACGGTGAGCTGGGAGGGGATTGCTACGAGCTGGCCCCCGAACCGGAAATTATCATCCCGACCCTCCAAAGTTAGTGCCTCACCCTGGCCAAGAATTAGGGGGCTAACCCACCTGGCCGTGGCGTAGGGGCACCATTAATAGGTGGATAGGTACAGATGATAGCGAAGAGGGCGCACCCGTTCCAGAGCTGCTTATCGATCACGGATTATGGTACGAAACGGATGTCCATGTCCCTATGTCGCTGGCCGCGGAAGGAAGTTGTATAGAAAAGCTGCCCGCCCCGTAACGGCCGACTGGCGAAACGTATAAACCCAAACAAACTACTCCGAAATGATGCAGTACGCTACCCTACTCTGTACGTTATTACTCTTTACCATTCACGGTAATGCCCAGGTCGGCGTGAACAACGCTGACCCAGAACAGGCGCTCGACGTCAACGGCAAGATCAAACTCGCCGACGACGGCATAGCACCTTCGGCCGGCACGCTGCGCTACAACGCCAGTGAAGGTGAATTCGAGGGCCACAACGGCATTGAGTGGAGTTCATTATCTGGCGTTGGAGGGGGCACAGTACCCTACCAGGGTGCCATACCCATCTGGGGGACTGTATCGGCTTCCCCGTCCAGCTCTAGTGAGGCTGTCTTCCTAACCCTCGACGGTACAACGGTTGATATCGGCACGACGGCCCCGGCGGGTAAAATACTGGTCCTTACGTACGCCCAGGCAACGACAACAACCTTCAATGAAAGCTCACGCTACAGTATCCTGCTTCAGATAGTCCGCAGCGGCACCTTCGCTCAGTCGATGCGCATGAATTGCCAGACCGCAGATTGTCCGCCTATGGTCAGTGAGTCCGGTCCACTATTCCTGGTTGCGCCGGGCGATGAAATACGGGCTACCAATAATTCCTTTTCAAGTGGTGAGATTCGTATCGAGTTCCGCGGGTTTTTGGTTGATGCATTAGATTACTAACGTCACTTAGCGCCCCCGAAACACTCAGTCACGTCTCCCTGCTCTCTTTTGTGCCTATTTGTTGCCTTCCCTGAAAATCAGGCAACTCATTAATACTAAATTCGAGTTGTCGTTGAGAAATCAACGTTTCGGAAAGCCAGTCAGGGAGATGGTGGCCGCCGTATTCGTCTCCACGCCCATCTTCCTGCCCGTACTACCAAGGCCGGCACCGACATGGTTACTTCGGCACCATCATGCTCCTCGCCCTCTGCATCAAACTGTAAAACCGTCGGTGGGCGTCGTGCTCGTCGTGGACATGGCGGGTAGCACTATTAGAAGTTGGCGCGGCCGCTGCTGCCCTTCGTTCGTTGAGATGCTGGTCGTGACGCTGGTACAGGGCTTAAGCACCTGTTTGCCCGCGCAGTTAGCGTTTTGCGGCGGAGCGCGGGAAAAGAGCGCTTAACTATCATGCAAAACCTCCCTTTCGCTCTGCTCTAATGGTTAATCGAGCCGGGAGTCTACGCCTTCCGGATTGGGTCACTGGGTTTCAGTTCCCCCAGCACTGCGGAGGTGCATCGTTTGAAGGGCTAAGCACCAAAGTAAAAGGCGCGGTGGTGGACCGCGCCTTTTACTTTGGCTATCATTCCGCACCGTATGGTTACCGGTGAGAACATTCGTGGACGCCGATTACGGTGCTATACCGCCTTCTTGTTGATCTCCTGGATCGCCAGATCGTTCAACTCCTCGTTGAACCGCGACTCCTCATCGAGGATAGCATCGAGCACTTTGACCATCTTATCGTGTCCGAGCGTCATGGCATATTTAGTCGCCGTACCATAACCGGCGATCTCGTAGTGCTCGCAGCGCTGGGCTTCGGCGATGAGACCGGCGTCCTTGACGGCATCCGTCGTGTCCTCTTCGATCATGCCTTCGCACTCCTTGATGAGGCCGGCCATGGCTTCACACTTCACGCCTCCGGGTTTGACGTCGATGTCTTCGAGCACTTTGCGTACCCGATCCTGCTGCGACTTGGTCTGCTTCAGGTGGTCGGTGAACATGGCCTTCAATTTGGAGTCGGAAGCAGCAGCGACCAATTTCGGCAGCACTTCCGCGTACTGTCCCTCCGC
>JBASAV010000043.1:0-8455 GCA_049650785.1 Lewinella sp.
GGTAACACACCTACCCGCCGAGCGGCTGCAAACAAAGCGTTAAAGCCTACCAGCCACCACCGGCACCGCCACCACCAAAGCCGCCACCGCCGAAGCCACCAAAGCCGCCGCCACCGCCGCCAAAACCACCGCCGCCACCGCCGCCGCCGCCGCCGAAGCCACCGGGCAGGATGAACCAGCCGCCGCCCCGCCGCCGGCGTTTAGGATGCCCATCGTAGTGACCACCGCGCCAGTAACCGCCGTCGTCATCATCGTCGTCATCGTGGCGGTTGCCGAAGCGATTGAGCAACATGAAGATGATGAAGATGAACAGGAAGATGTAGAAAGGAGGGATACCCCCGGTCCTTCTCTCGGGCGCCTCATCGGCTACGTATTCGCCTTCCCCGGCCTTCATGATGGCCTGTGCCGCGCCGGCTATCCCACCGAAGTAGTCTCCCTCCCGAAAGGCGGGCGTCATGATATTCCGGATGATGCGACCGGCCTGGGCATCGTTCAGAAATCCCTCCACTCCGTAACCCGTCTGGATATAGATCTTGCGATCGTCACGGGCTACGTAGATCAGGACCCCATTGTCTTGCTCCGCCGAGCCACCTACTCCCCACTGATCCGCGATGGCGAAACTGCGCTCGAAGGGATCCTGCCCCTCAAGGGATGCCTCGGTCACTACCGCGATCTGCGTAGAGGTCTCGCGGGCGTAGGTATTCAGCATCTCCGTCAGCTGTGCCTGCTGCGCGGAGGTCATGATGCCCGCGAAGTCATTCACCAGTTGGTTTGTGCTGCGGGGCACTTCGGGCTGGGCCAGTACGGCGAGCGAAGTGATTAACAGAACCACCAAGCCGAGCCAGCGAGACGGGCGAAGAACGGACTTGGAAAGTTGCTGTATCACTTGTGTGTATTTACGTAGGCCCGAAGGGAGCCGGGGCAGGCCGAAACGGGGTGTCGGACCTACCGGTTATAACTGATCTCGTCGGGCAATTCGTTGACGTCGTCCGACTGGTAGGGGAAGTACTCCCGCAGATTGCGTCCGATCTGCTGGATCGCCAGCTCGATGCCGGTGGCGAAATCTCCCTGCTTAAAGTGCTGTTGCATTAGGTCGCGCTCGTCATCCCAGAAGGTTTTCGGTACGACTTCGTTGATACCCTTATCTCCGAGAATGGCGAACTCCCTACGGTCGACGGCAAGCAGGATAAGAACACCGTTCCGGTCCTGTGTGTCATCCATGCCTAATTCGTGGAAGATGCGTTTAGCGACCTCCAACGCGGGCTTGCGGGCACCGACCTCTACGTGCACCCGAATCTCCCCCGAGCTAGCCAGTTCGGCTTCCCGGATGGCGCCTACGATTCGGGCTTCTTCTTCTTTATTGAAAAACCGGACCATTAAAACTCGACCGTCGGGGCGTTTTGGGCACCGGCTTCGGCCTGGAACTGGGGTTTCTCGTCAAAGCCGAATACCGAAGCGAAGACCGCACCGGGGAAGCGGCGGACCTGTTTGTTGTACTCCGTGGCCTCCTCATTGAAGCGAGTGCGGGCCACGGCAATCCGGTTTTCGGTGCCGGCCAGTTCGTCCTGCAGGGCCTGGAACTGCTGGTTAGTCTGCAGTTGCGGGTAAGCCTCCGCCGTGGCTAGCAAGCGACCAAGTCCCTGCGATACCTGGGCCTGGGCGGCCTGGAACTGCTCGAGCATTTCGGGGTTGAGGTCGTTGGCGTCGATGTTGATGGAAGTGGCACGCGCCCGGGCTTCGGTGACGGCCTCCAGGGTACCACGCTCGAATTCGGCGGCGCCCTTTACGGTATTCACCAGATTGGGGATGAGGTCGGAGCGGCGCTGGTACTGTGTCTCGACGTCGGACCAGACGCGCTCGACGTCCTCCTCGGAGTTGACGAAGCCGTTGTAGCTGGTACAGCCCGCGATCAGCAGGACGCCCAGAATTCCGACGATGACCGCCAGTGTGGTAAATGATCTCATGGATTACTAGATTTTAAGAATTCCGTCAGTATAACATCCGCAGTGACGGGAAGGGTGATGTGTTGGTCGAGCCGGGCACGCAGTTCGTCGTTATCCAGGCCCTGTGTACGGAGGTAAACGTGCAGTTTTCTTAGCAGTTCGCGTCGGAGGTGCTCGCGCAGCCACTCCGTTCGCTGTTGGGATCGTCGTTCGTCGATCTCACTTCGGAGCTCTGCGTTGTATACTTCCATCCGGTTGGCTACTTCATTCAGCCCGGCACCCGTAAGCGCACTGGCGCTCACGACTTCGACCGTCCAGCCATCCGCCCGTGGGGGAGCCAGATGGAGGCTGCGCCGCAGCTCGGCGGCGGCGAGACGAGCCTCCCGGGGCAGGGCGTCCGCCTTATTGACGACGAGGTGATCCGCCAGTTCCAAAATGCCCCGCTTGATGCCCTGCAGTTCGTCGCCGGCGGCGGGCTGAGCCAGCAGCAGAAAGGCATCGGTCATCCCGTGGACCTGCCATTCGGCCTGTCCTACCCCCACCGTTTCGACGATAATGTAATCGTAGCCGGACGCCTCACACAACAGGACGGCGGCCCGGCTAGTGGCCGTCACGCCTCCCAACTCGCCGGCGTTCGGACTGGGACGGATATAGACGTTATCCTGCCTCGTAAGCTCTTCCATGCGGGTCTTGTCCCCCAGAATGCTCCCTCCGCTGAGGCTGCTACTGGGATCGATGGCCAGTACGGCGAGGCGGTGGCCGCGCCGCAGCAGTTCCAAACCGTAGGCTTCGATGAAGGTGGATTTGCCGACCCCCGGGGTACCGCTAATTCCAAGACGGAAGGTGGGCCGGGTTGGTCGATGATTCTCCGCCAGTGCGATGAGTTTGGCGGCTGCCGCCCGGTAATCCTCCCGGGAACTTTCCACCAGGGTAATGGCCCGCCCCAGGGCACGGCGATGGTGGGGCGATTGCAGGTCACGAAATAGCTGCTCCGGGCTCATTGGCGGGAAGATACGGTGGACGACGGCTGTTAATTATTAGCTAAAGGCTTGGTGACGTAGAGCAGGGAGAGCCGGAAGGCATTTCATTTGATGTCCGGCCACCCCACCGGCCCGATCGCTATTTCGCGAGTCTGCCCCGGGTGGTGTGGGTGTCCGGACTTTTTTCAAACGATCATATTGCGCAGGGCGGCCAGCTGCTCGGGATTCCCGACCACGATGAAACTTCCATTGGGTTGAAGGATGGTCTCCGGCCCGGGGTTCACCTGATACTTCCCCGTTCCCAGGCGGTGGCCGATAATGTTCACGCCGGTATTCTTGCGCAGGCTCATTTCCATGATGGGCTTTCCGCGGTATTTCTCCGGTAACTGATCGTAGCGCAGTTCTTCAAATCCAATATCGGCCGACAGCTCGTTCGTAATGAAACTGAAGAATTCCACCGCCCCCGGTTTCGAGATCAGCGTAGCCATATAGAAACCGCCGATTTGCTCCGGCATGATCACGTGGCTGGCCCCGGCCTTCATCATCTTCTGCCGTCCCCGCACCTCTTTTGCCCGACTCACGATCCGCAGTTTCGGATTGAGGTCCTTGGAGGAGAGTACGATGAAAAGATTGTCGCTGTCGTCATTGAGGGCGGTGATCAACGCACTGGCGCGTTCGATACCGGCGGCAAAGAGCGCGTCGTCGTGGGTGGCATCGTCGAGCACGTATAGCACTTCCTTATCATCCTCCAGCAGCCCCTGCAGTTTCTCCTCGTTATGCTCGATGATGACGTAAGGGTGATTGTGGAGCTGTAAGTGACTGACGATCTCCCGGCCATATTTGCCGTAGCCGCACACGATCGTATGGCCGTCGAGCTTGGCGATTTTATTCTGTATCCGGTTGTACTGCATGGTTTCGAAGAGTCTTCCGTCAAACACGTAATAGGAAAAGGCCGCCAGCACGTAACCGACAATGCCAATATTGACGACCACCAGCCCGGAAACGAACAGCCGCCCGCCATCCGACAACGGCCGTACCTCCCCGAAGCCCACCGTCGAGATGGTGATGACCGACATATAAAAGGCTTCCAGCATCGTATATCCCTCGATCAGCATCAGTCCGCCGGTACCGACACCCAGCGTAATCAGCAGTAATACCAGCGCCAATCGCAAATCGAGTGCCGTGGTGGATAAACTGAGCCGGGAAAGGGAGCGGGAGGCCATGGGGGCAAAATACGGTTTGGTTGTGGGTTGTCGGGTTGTGGGGTCGCTAGGCCCTCCTCTCGCTATCGCTCGTTGCAGACCTCGCTGGGTGCAGTGGCCTTGGCCTAGCGGAATCAGCAGTTTAGGAATAGCGTAAGGACCTACGAGCGTCCGCAGGTCCTCGTAGTGTCCGGGGTAGACATGATTCCCGGTCCGTGGTCGCGACGCCATCCGCTCCCTGCGGGCCTCGCTGGATATAGCATCCCTTCTACCCCCCGTCGGCGGACCAGCTTCGCTGGGCAGACGACGACGCCCACGAGCGAAGCGAGCAACCCCGTGCGGCAGCCAAATCGCAATTCGTAAATCTAGAATCCTAAATCAAAACTCACCCCCTAATCTGCCCATCTCCCCGCACCAGCCACTTATAGCTGGTCAGCGCAGCTAGTCCCATGGGCCCGCGGGCGTGTAGCTTTTGGGTGCTGATGCCGATCTCGGCGCCTAGTTCAAACTGGCCACCGTCGGTGAAGGCGGTGCTGGTGTTGACGTAGACGACGGCCGCATCTACCTCCCGGAGATAGCGCTCCTGATTGATATCGCTATCACTGACGATGCTTTCGCTGTGGCGGCTACCGTGACGTTCGACGTGGGCTATGGCTTCGTCGATATCGTCCACGACCTTGACGGACATCGCCATCCGAAGGAACTCGGTGCCGAAGGAATCCTCGTTAGCGTGCTTCAGTAACTCGGCAGGGTATTCGCCGTCGAGAACGGCATAGGCCTCCGAATCGGCGTAGACCTCGCAGCGGTGATCCTCGCCCAGTGTCGTGAGTAGCCCGGGTAGCTGCGGGAGTTGGGCACGATGAAGCAGCAGGCAGTCGAGTGCGTTGCATACGCTCACCCGGCGCGCTTTCGCATTGGTGATGATGTTCCTGGCCCATGTCAGATTCGCCGGGCTATCCACGTAGGTGTGGCAGATGCCGGCACCGGTTTCGATTACGGGCACGGTAGCATTCGCGCGCACGTGGTCAATCAGGCCCTGGCTACCGCGGGGGATGATGACGTCCACCAGTCCGTCGGCGGTAAGGATGGGCTGCAGGGCTTCGCGTTCGGCGGGGGCCAGGTAACAGGCGGGGGGCAGACCGGTATCTTCCAGCGCCCGATCGATCAACTCTTTAATTGCCCGATTGCTGTCGGCGGCGTCACGGCTACCCTTCAGCACGGAGGCGTTGCCGGCCTTGAGGTTCAGGGCGAAGACATCGAAGGTGACGTTCGGGCGCGACTCGAACACGATTCCCACTACCCCGATCGGTACCGCTACTCTACTCAGCTCCAGGCCGTTGCCCAGCTCCCGCTCCTCCAAATTTCTACCCAATGGCGAAGGCAATCCGGCTACCCGTCGCAGGTCGGCGGCGATGGCGCGTAGCCGGACTTCATTCAGCAATAGCCGATCGTATTTGGGGTCATGCTCGTCCATACGGGCCAGGTCCGCGGCGTTAGCGTCCAGTAGAGCGGGCATATTTGCCTCAGTCAGGTCGGCCAGGCGGAGCAGACACAAATTGAGCTGTTGCTCGCTCAGGCGATTCAATTTTTGGGCGGCGGAGCGCAGGAGAACCAGATTCTCCGTAAGGGACTTTGCGGATGAGGTAACCGTAGTCATAGGTAGGAAATTGGGGGTCAGTGAACGGTTTCAATCTGTGTGGCCACGGACCAGCTATTACCGAAGGGGTCCGTAAAGGCACCGCGCTTGTCCGGATCGCCGGGGCGAACCTGGGGTTCCCCGTTGGAGGTAGCCCCGGCGGCAATGGCGCGCCGGTAAAGGTCGTCAACATCCGCTACGTAGAGGTGGGTCAGGGGTTTATTAGGTCCGTACTGCTCGTTAGCGTCGGATAGCATCAGGATGGTATCGTCGATGCGGACCTCGGCGTGTACCACCATGTCTTCGTGGGTATAATGCCGTAGCCGCACCGCCCCGAACACCTGCTCCAGAAAGGCGATATAGCGGTCCGCTCCCTGAACCACGTGGTAGGGAGAGAGGCTGGTGTAATTGGCTGGTTTAAAGGCGAGCGGCATAGTAAATGCTTTTGGCGGATGTAGAGTTAGGCGAATAAAACAAACAATTGGCGACCGGCTCTGACGTTTTATTGAGACACTCACCGGATCCACAAAATAAGATGCTCACCGTATTCGCCGAACACTACCTGACCGCCGAGGGCCGGGTATACTTCCCCACCTGGACGACCGAGCTGGGCAAGGCCCTGAAATCAGTCCGGGGATTCCGCCAACTGGAAGGGGTAGAGGACGTAGAGCGACCGGATAGACTGCTGCTGCTGCTCACCTTCGACAACACGAAAGCGCTGATGCGGTGGAGTAGCTCGGACGAGCACCGTCAGATGGCCGCTTTGCTGGAACGGTATCAGGTGCGCAAGACATACACCCAGTTGCTGTCTGCGGCGGGGTAAGTTCCTCCGTTTTATCGCTCAGCTTTTTCTCCTGCGCTCCGTCGCCAAAATAACCTTCACGGGTACCGTGCGTTTCCCGAGCACAAGCCCTGAAAAATGCGACTGGAACACATCGGTATCGCCGTAGCGGACCTGGAGGAAAGCGAAGATTTACTGGAACGCCTGATTGGCCGGAAGAACTACAAGCGCGAAACGGTAGCGGAGCAGTCCGTGACGACCAGCTTTTTCTCCGGCGGTAGTGGAGAAGCCAAGTTGGAACTAGTAGCACCGGAAAACGAATCCGGCCCCATTCAAAAATTTTTGGAGAAGCGCGGCCCCGGCATTCACCATCTGGCCTTCGAGGTGGATGACATCGGCGCGGAGATGCGCCGGCTGAAGGCGGATGGCTTCGAGTTACTATCGGAGCTTCCGAGTGAGGGCGCGGACAACAAACTCGTCTGCTTCCTGCACCCCCGCAGCACCAACGGGGTGCTCGTCGAGATCTGCCAAAGCAAACGCGAATGATCAACGAGAAGCGCCTGTTGCTGATCCTGGCGACGGTCCAATTTTGTCACATCATCGACTTCATGATCATCATGCCGCTGGGCAAGACGATCATGAATGCCTTCGACATTAGCCCCGGGCAGTTTGCGTGGGTGGTGAGTGCGTACGCCCTGGCGGCCTTTTCGGGTAACCTGGTTAGCGTGGTCTTCATCGACCGCTTCGATCGGCGGTCGGCGCTGCTGCTATTATTTGCCTGCTTTACGGTGGGCACGCTCGCCTGCGCCTTTGCGCCTACTTATGAATTTCTCCTGGCGGCCCGTTTCGGTACGGGATTGTTTGGTGGCACCCTGGGTGCGCTGGTGCTGGCGATCGTCGGTGACGTGATTCCGCTGGAGCGACGGGCCTCGGCCATGGGCTGGGTCATGACGGCCTTCTCGGCGGCTTCGGTGGTGGGGGTGCCGGCCGGTATCTGGATTGCAGCGGAGTACTCGTGGCATGCCCCCTTCTACGCCACCGCGGCGCTGGCGGGCCTTTTCGTCACCATCGCTTTCTTCACCATACCGTCGATGCGTGGCCACTTGGTCGAGCAAACGATCGTTCCCGAAGGGGAGATGGACGAGATCGGTGATGATCCGGAGGCGCAGTTGCTGCAGCCCCGCTCCATCGCCGGCCAGATTGCGGATCCCTTCCGGGCCATCTTCCGCAATGCGAATCAGCGGGCGGCGCTGCTCTTTACGCTGACGCTCATGCTGGGCCACTTTACGATCATTCCGTTTATCGCGCCGTACATGCAGATCAACGTGGGCTTCGCCGATAAGCAGGTGAGCCTGATCTACCTGATCGGGGGGTCGCTTACCGTCATTCTGCTACCGCTCTTTGGGCGGTTGGCGGATCGCTTCGGCCGGCTGCGGGTCTTCACGATTTCGTCGTTTTTGGCGCTGTTCAGCATCTACGCGCTCACCAATCTGGATACGAATTCCATTCCCATAGCCCTGCTGGTGACCAGTTCTTTCTTCGTAGTGGCGAGTGGTCGCAACGTACCGGCTACGACGATGATCACTTCCGTGGTCCGGCCGGAGAACCGGGGTGGCTTTATGAGTATCCGGCAATCGGTGAACGAGATGGCCCTGTTTTTCAGTAGCGTGGTGGCGGGCTTCGTCATCACCGAGGGGCCGGACGGGAAGCTGGAGCATTATGAATTGCTGGGGTACTTCACGATCCTGATGAGTGTGGTGGCGGTTTTTGCGGCTCGGCGGGTGCGGGCGGTGGCGTGAGGAATTGCGATTCTTGATTTGCGATTTTTGATTTTTGATTTGGCTCCCGCATATGGCAGCTCGCTTCGCTCGTGGTAGGACCCCGGGGTGTGGCCGTACGCAGTAGGCCTCCTC
>JBASAV010000044.1:0-4098 GCA_049650785.1 Lewinella sp.
GTATCACGGAGCCGTCGGCAATTTCTTATTACGGTAGTAAATCGGCCTATCGGGCTACAACGAAGCGCGCCATACGGTCTTGCAAACGGATGGTGTATACGCCAGCAACCAATGAAGGAACCCGGAAGCGGCGGCCCTGTACCCGGTAAACACCTACCAGGCTTCCACTAGGGGAATATATTTCCATATCGACGTCTTCCGCTACCGTTTCGTCGAAGGTGATCTGCTGACCGGAAGCAACCGGATTGGGGCTAAGTCCGAAGCTCATCGCTTCCTTTTCCTGGTAGGTCACAAACTGTACACCGAGATCGGTGCGCGTACCGTCGAAGTCATACTGCTCCAGGCGGTAGTAATTGCCACCCACGCTGGCCTTTAGATCGGCGTAACGGTAAGTGCTGTTGGACCCTTTCGTACCCTGGCCACCAATGGTCGTGACGTGAACGAAGTTCTGGCCGTCACTGCTCCGGGAGATGACGAAGTGACTGTTGTCTTCCTCTTCGGCGGTTTCCCAATTCAAAGCGACATGGTCGATGTAGGCCCTGGTTTTCCAGGAGAGTAGGGTGACGGGGGCTACGAAGGATTGATTCGGATCTCCCAACGTGCATTCTCCGGTACATTGCGCTAGTAGACCGTTTAATACATCAACCGATTTGTTTATATTGTTCGAGTGGTAAGTTTTGGTCGGCTGACCGGATCCACCGTGAATATGCAGGTTGATCCCCCCACCGTCAAATATGAAAAACGTGGAACTGTTGACCAGCGCGCTAGCGGAGAACTTGGGACTCACATTTTGTCCTATTCTGATGGTATCTCCACGTAAATCCGTCAATGATTCAAGATTTATACTGTTGACTTTCTCTTCCAAGGTTAGCGAACAGATGGTTTCCGGCGTATCGCAGGCCTGAGTATGCTCGGTAATGTTGTTCTCGACGTAGTACACACAGTTGCAAGAATTTTCTTGGCCAAGCAACGCTATCGGTGAGACCAGTGCCGCTAATAATAGCCGTCTGAGTATTCTAAATTTCATGATTGTGATGTTTAGTGATTGTTGAGAAAGACATAGCACCAATAACCAGGCCATGTGGATTCTGAAAAGGAAAGCTAGTTCTGTAACCTACCGGGCGACGACCAGGCGATTCACCAATTCATTGATCCGTACGGTATATACTCCTGGAGTCAGGGTCGGGACCCGGAAACTCGAGGACTCTAGCGGGAGCCTCCCAACGAGGCGACCATCCGCATTGAAGATGACGGCTTCGGCAGGTTCTTGAAGTTCCGCACCAAGGCTTACCCGCTGACCACTAGCTACCGGATTCGGACGTAGCACCACCGCATCGGTTACTTGGCCAGCCCGCCATTCAGCTGCCTGTATGCCCAGCGTAGCGTTGGTGCCATCGTAGTCAAACTGTTGAATACGGTAATAATTCGTGCCGGGTTCGGCGTGATAGTCCCGGTACCGGTACGTGCTTGTGAATTCGGTAGTGCCTTTGCCGCTGATAGTAGCAAGCTCGGAGAAATCAACACCGTTAGTACTATGGCTTATCAGGAAATAGTCATTATCGGTCTCGTCGGCGGTTTCCCAGTTTAGTGCGATGTGATCCGGTTTCTGCTCGGTTGTCCAGGAAAGCAATGTTATCGGCGCGACGGATGATATGTTGGGTTGCGCTAAGGTGCAAACCCCTTTGCACTGTGCTAGCAAATCATTATAGGCTTCTATCCGATCTTCGACCAAACCGATTACTACGTCAATTAAATTTTCGCCGTCTAGCGTGATGGAGATATTAAAATCTGCATCTAGGCGGAATCGGGTAGCCGAATTCGTAAGGGTAGAACCGGAGAATTTAGGAAAGGTGAGCTTTCCAACAGTAATCGTGTCGTCGCGAAAATCCTCGAAGTCGGATAGGTCCACACGCCAGAAGAGAAAGTCTCCAAGCGTAATGCCGCACATTTCCTCGGCCGGAAGATAGCAACCTGGCGATCGGTCGACGTCTAGGCCATCTCTAGTGATCAGACAATGGCAATCGCCATCTTGCGCCGCAACTACGGCAGGGAGGAACAGGGCCGCATAAAGCAGCGTCCTGAATAGGAAGGAATTCATGGAATTGTGTGTTGTGTTGTTCGTTTCGATAAATCTGCTTATCAGATTATCGAGTTAAATAGTGTCTAAAAAAGTGTGTAGTTCAAAGTGTCTAAAAAAAGAGTGTTGTTCAATGTGTCAAAATAGTCGAAGTGTCAATAGTGTTATGTAGCCAAAATAGTGTTTCGAAGTGTCGTGTCGGAATACAGGAAATAAATAAAAAAGTCAGCGCTGACAATAACGATTAATAGGCGATATCATACAGGCGTGCCAGTAGGCGCGCTTGCATCCATCACCGAACAAGTAGTAGACAATCCCTGTGTTAAGGAGAAAATTTGTGTTGTTCAGTGTCGTAAATTCGTGACAACAGGTAAATACATACGCAGGTAGGGCTTATCGAATACTCGATGAAACGTTAAATACCGTCGATGTAAACTGTTGTAATGGTAGTAGTTAAAAACAAAAGTTTAATAACTCGTGAATCGACGCAATCAAGGCGTGCGATTCATTGATAATACAAATCTACGGCTTACAGGTTCACAATTCATAAAGATTATTGCCTTTATTTCCCCCATCCCCGATTTTTAACATTTTCAATCGGTAGTCAAGCGCAAGTGTAATTCCTTTAGCTGGGTTTGGTCGATGGAGGCGGGCGCATCAATCATCACATCACGACCCTGGTTATTTTTCGGGAAGGCGATGTAGTCACGTATGGAACTCTTTCCGTTCATGACCGCGCACAAGCGATCGAAACCAAAGGCGATGCCGGCGTGGGGTGGGGCGCCGTATTCGAAGGCGCCCATCAGGAAGCCAAACTGTGCCTCGGCTTCCTCCTGGGTGAAGCCCAGCAACTGGAAGTTCTTTTCCTGTAGTGTCCGGTCGAAGATCCGTACGGATCCGCCGCCGATCTCCGCGCCGTTGATGACCAGGTCGTAAGCATCCGCCTTTAACGACTTCATTGTTTCGTGGTCGCCGGTGAGCATCCGGTCCACCTCCTCCCGCTTCGGACTGGTGAAGGGGTGGTGCATGGCGTGGAAGCGTCCCGATTCCTCGTCCCACTCCAGCAGGGGGAAGTCGACTACCCAAAGCGGCTTGAATACGCCGGCCGGGATCATATCGTACTCCTGGGCCACGTACAGCCGTAGGTTGCCGAGTTGGGTGCGGGTCTGCTCGTCGTTACCCGAGAGGACCAACATCAGGTCACCAGCTTCTGCTCCTGCGCTCGCCGCCCAAGTCTGTAGCGCGTCCTGATCGAAGAATTTATCTACGCTGCTTTTATAGGAACCGTCGTCATTGCACTTGACGTAGACGAGCCCCTTAGCGCCGATCTGTGGGCGCTTGACCCAGTCGGTCAGGGCGTCCAGTTGCTTACGGCTCAGGTCCGCCTTGCCGGGTACGCGGATACCCACCACCAACTCCGCACTGTCAAATACTTTAAAACCTTTGCCCTGGGCCACGTCGTTGAGGTTCACCAGCTCCATGCCGAACCGCAGATCGGGCTTATCCGATCCGAACCGGCGCACGGCTTCGTCGTAGGGCATGCGGGGGAACTCCCCGAGATCGACACCCTTCAGCTCCTGGAAGACGTGGCGGGTCAATCCTTCAAAGGTGTTCAGTACCTCTTCCTGCGTCACGAAGGCCATTTCGCAGTCGATCTGCGTGAACTCCGGCTGGCGGTCGGCGCGGAGGTCCTCGTCGCGGAAGCACTTGACGATCTGGAAGTAGCGGTCGTAACCGGCTACCATCAACAACTGCTTAAAGGTCTGCGGGCTCTGGGGGAGGGCGTAAAATTGTCCTTCGTTGAGCCGGCTGGGCACCACGAAGTCGCGCGCTCCTTCCGGCGTGCTCTTAATCAGGTTGGGGGTTTCGACCTCCAAAAAGTCATTCCCGGCCAGGTACGAGCGGACAGCCAGTGCCAGTTTGCTGCGGAATATGAGGTTTTGCTGCAGCGGGTTGCGGCGCAGGTCCAGGTAGCGGTACTTCATCCGCAGATCGTCGCCGCCGTCGGTTTCATCCTCGAT
>JBASAV010000045.1:0-1788 GCA_049650785.1 Lewinella sp.
TCTGCAGAACGTCAAATCGGCCATTGCGGTAGGTAAGTACTTTAAGGTCACTGGGCCGGAGATTGCCGCCGCCCTGGCTGGTTACCGGCCCGCTAATCACCGTAGTCAGTGGCTGACGCACCGGGAGGTCGACTTCTACTGGGACGCCTACAATGCTAACCCGAGTAGCGTGCAGGCATCCCTGGAGGCATTTGCGGTCACGACTCCGGCTGATAACAGCGTGGTCGTGCTCGGTGAAATGCTCGAATTAGGAGAGGGTAGTGAAGCCGCCCACCGCAAAGTGGTCCTTCGGGCTGGTCAGTTGGCCCGTACGGTGTTGCTGGTCGGTAATGAAATGGAACCGGTCGCCAAAGAACTGGGCCGACCTCACTTTACCGACGTGACGAGCCTTGCCGAGTGGTTTTGGCAACAGGACTGGAACGGCAAAAAGGTATTCGTGAAGGGTAGTCGCGGCAATAAACTCGAGAAGCTCCTGGTCTGACCGGTAGTTCTAAGCCTCCACTTCCCTGCTCACCTGTCGGGCTGAACCTTCTTTCAGTTCACGGAGTGGTTCACCGATATAGTACAGCGTATCGCCGGCCGAAACCGATAGTGGGCGGTCATCATTGGCCGGCACGAAGGTGATATCGCCGTATTCCGTGCAACGGAGATAAAGCGGTATGGCACGTTCTTCCCGGAGGCGCTCGATCAAGTCGGGCAGTTCGTCCGGTTTCAGCAATTCGATGGCGTTGACGGCACCAAAATTTCGGGCAGCCCGGTTGAAGAGCAGATAACTCACGTAATGTCCGAATAGGGCTTCCTTACTGTATCGCTGTACCTGAATCTCTTTGCGCGTCACCAGCCGGTAGGCTCCACGGATACCTTTACGGCTGCGGTAATTGTTGAGCAAGTAGAAGTTATCCTCGTCATTACCGGTAAGGGCCAATACATAGCCAATATCGGTGAAGTCGAGCCGGCTATCCAACTCGTCGGAATTCAACTGCGCGTGTACGGCGGTGAGGTTATTCTCTTCCGCGATATCGCATTCCGCCCGGTTAGAAGATACCAGGATAACCTCCCTCCCGGAGTCGATCAGCGAATGGGCCAGCTGTCTCGACCCTTCCGAGGCGCCGAAAATCAGCACGCCGCTGCCTTTGGGTAGACTGACCTTTAGTTTGTGAGCCAGCAGCCCTGCCAGGGTTGCATTGAGGAGTACCGTACCCAGGACGATCAAAAACACCAGGGGGGTAATGTATTCGGCGTAGGCTACGTTCTCCTCCGCTAATTGTATCCCGAAAAGCGAGGCCACACCAGCGGCCACGATACCGCGGGGCCCCACCCAGCTAATGAAGGCCTTATCGCGCCAGGTGAGATCAGAGGTTGACAGGCTCCAGAAAACGCCGAGGGGACGGGCCAGGAAAACGACGATGAGGAAGACATAGAGACTTGGCAGGTTAAGGACCAGCTCAATCTGATCCACGGTCATATTCGCCGATAAAAGGATGAAGAGCAGCGAAATGAGCAGCAGGGTCAGGCTTTCCTTGAAGTCGAGAATATCGTGAATGAAGGGCACTTCCCGATTAGCCAGGTAGGCACCCATCACCACGGTAGTGAGTAGACCGCTTTCGTGGGCGATGGTATCGGAAATCAGGAAGGCACCCACCACAAATCCCAGCGTAACGATATTGAGGAGGAAGCGCGGAATGTAGAAACGGGAGATGAGGACAAAGAGCAAGTGACCTAGAACGAATCCGAGACCGATACCTACCAGGCCGGATTGAAAGAATTTGATGAGGGACTTATAGACGG
>JBASAV010000046.1:0-10408 GCA_049650785.1 Lewinella sp.
ACGCCGCGGTAATCGAAGAAGATGGAGGTGTTGAGCATATTTTCCGCGGTCGTCTCCGTCATCCAGGTGGTGAACTGTTCCTTCCATTTGCCGACGCTGAGGCACCACTTTGGATTGCTGGCCATCATGTCGCCGTCGCAGTAGTCGAAGCCCACCTCGTTGAGGTATTCGGTGACGTAGTCGGATAGCTTCAGGAAGTAGCCCTTCACCGTATTGTAGCGCGTGAGGGAGACATCCTCGAAGATGAGGGCATTATCCTGGTCCGTGCGGAGGAGTTGTTCCCCGCGTCCCTGACTGCCGAGGGCCAGCCAGTCGAATAGGGCCGGTGGATTACCGTGGCCCTCCGCCTGCATGCTCGCCAGGCCGAGCTTGATGCACTTGCGGATAATCTCGTCGTTGATCTGCGTCATGACGGCCGTGATGTAGCCGATGGCCACCTCCTTTTCGATGTAGCTGGCCAGTAGCCGCTCGGCGCGGTCGCGTAACTCCCGCAGGTAGGCCGTCGTACGCGCCCGGCTGATCTCCTGGATGATGACGGCCGGACTGTTTCCCTGCAGCAGCAACACGTCGTGCTCACTCACCACCCCGGTAACCGCACTCTTGTCGGTCCCATCTTCCGTTTGCACCAGGTGGTGGTAGCCGGAACGGATCATCTCGATCTGGACCTCGGTCACCGTGGCACTCCGTTCGATACACAGCACCGGACTGGACATGATCGTAAAGACGGGTGACTTGCGGCTCACCATGCCGGTGGCCACGCTACGCCGTAAATCCCGGTCGGTGACGATCCCGATGGGCCAGGATTGATCGTTGACGACCACGACGGACCCGACGTTCATCTCCGTCATCCGCTTGGCGGCATCGATAATGGTTTCGTTTGCCCGACAGATGACCGGTTCCCGCGTCTGGTGTATCGACTGCAGCGCGGGAAGATCGGGCGGCTCCTCCGGTGGTAATTGTCTTTCCTGCCGGTGGGCGGCCCGGTACTCGAGGGCGTAGCGACTGCTGCCGGCCATGCTGGTGGCCAGGTATTCAAGCACCCGCGGATAGGCACTGATCAGCTCCCGGAAGCCCTCGCTATTGACGGCGTACAGCAAACTCTCCTCCGCGGCTCGCGCCAGGAAGACGTAGTTGTCATTGGCCAGCAATGGCCGAATACCGAAGATGTCGCGCTCCCCGCACCGTTCGACCAGCAGTTCATTGCCCGCCGCATCCTCGCTGAATAATTCGATTGCCCCCTCCTTGACGACGAAAAACCGGTCCCGCGGCGGCTCCCCCGGGCGGAAGACGACCGTCCCCGGTGGCTGGTAGCGCACCTCGACCCGGCCCGCTACCTGCAGCAGGGCCTCCTGCTCCAGATAGCTGAAGGGCGCGATCTCCTTCAGGAAATCATACACGCGATAGGTTACCTGATTAGGCATGCCGGGAAGATAAGCGGTTTTCTACGGCAGCCGGTCAGCCCTTATTCGTAGCGTAAGGATTCGATAGGGTCCAGGGCAGCCGCCCGCAACGCCGGATAAAGGCCCGATAGCAGCCCGACGAACGTACAGATGATCAGCGCCAATCCGATCCACAGCCAGGGAATGATAAAGCCCCCTCCGGTAACGACCGCAATGATATTGCCCGCTGCCACCCCGAGAATGATACCCAGAAAACCACCCAGCTGGCAGATGACCACCGCCTCGATGAGGAACTGTAAAAGGATGTTGCGCTTGGTGGCGCCGAGGGCTTTCCGCACCCCGATTTCACGCGTACGCTCCGTCACGGAGACGAGCATGATATTCATCAGGCCGATGGCGGCCCCCAGTAGCGTCATCAGACCGATACTGATGGCGGCCAGGCGCAGGGTCACGGTATTCTCTTTGATGATGCTCACCAGGTCAGAGCTGTTCTCGACCTCGAAGTCGTTCTCCTGCCCCGCCCGCAGCCCGCGTACGCGGCGCATGGTAAGTGTGGCCTCCGCCATAGCGGCGTCAATCGCGGTGGGATCCCGGACGGCGACCAGGATATCGTAGTTGGTCCGGTTAGAGGCGTAAAAGCGCTTGGCGGACTGTAGCGGTATCATCGCGCGCTTGTCGTTACTCGTCATGCTCGCGCCCTTACTCTTCAGGGTACCAACGACGGTATAGCGGTACCCGCCGGCGGATATCTCCTTGCCGATGGCGAAGGCGTGGTTACCACTGAATAGCAGATCCACCAGGTCGTAAGCTAGTATGACTATGTTGCCGCCCTCCCGTGCCTCCCGGTCGGTGAAGTTGCGACCGGCCTCGATCTCGAATCCTTTACTCGTCAGGTAGTTGGGGGTGATCCCGTAAACGCTGATGTTGGGGTTCGTTTCCCGATCGTTGTAGGATAGGATGGTGGCACCCACCGCACTGAAGCTGACACTGACATCGGCCGGAAAGCCGTAGGATTCGACGAAGTCCATCGACTGATCGAAGGAGAAGGGCTCCGAGCGCTTATCGCTACGGCCGCTACCGCTGGTGCGCGTGGTCTCCCGTTTGCGATCGATCTCGAAGGTGTTGGCACCCAAACTGGATAGGTTGGAAGACAGGGAGTATATCGCCGCGTCGATCGCCGTGAGAATGCCGACCAGTGCCATGATGCCCACCGCGATGATGAGCGTAGTAAGCAGAGCCCGCAGCCAGTTTGCGTTGACGCTACCCAGCGCGACGCGAATGTTTTCCATAAAATCCATAGTGCCCAAATGTAACGGTCCGACCAGGAAGGGCGAATGTTTTTCGACGAACAACCTATTTGGGGTAGCTTTGTAATTAGAATATGATCGATCTACCCGTAGCACCCGCTCGACCCGAACGTCAACGCAAGCCCGACTGGCTGCGCGTAAAGTTGCCCATCGGCCCCGATTACAAGCGGGTCCGCAAACTGGTCGACGAATACCAACTGCACACTATCTGCCAGAGCGGCAACTGCCCCAACATGGGCGAATGCTGGGGCGCCGGGACGGCCACCTTCATGATTCTGGGTAACGTCTGCACCCGCTCCTGTAGCTTCTGTGCCGTCAAGACCGGGCGGCCCACCGAGTACGACGAAGACGAACCCCGCCGCGTCGCCGAAGCCATCGATCTGATGCAGGTAAAGCACGCCGTGCTCACCTCCGTCAACCGCGACGAACTCAAGGACCGCGGTGCCGAAATTTGGTACCAGACCGTGAAGCAAATTAAGGACCGCACTCCCCAGGTCACCATCGAGACCCTGATCCCCGACGTCCGCGGCAACTGGGATGCGCTCTACCGCATGATCGACGGCGGCCAGGAAGTGGTCAGCCACAATATGGAAACGGTGGAGGAGCTATACCGGAAGGTCCGCCCCCAGGGCCGCTATAAGCGCAGCCTGGAAGAACTGAAGCGCATCAAGGAAGCCGGCAAGCGGACCAAAACCGGCTTCATGGTCGGACTGGGCGAAACGGAAGAACAGGTCGAGCGCATCCTCGACGACCTGGCCGAATCCGGTGTCGACGTCGTCACTATTGGTCAGTACCTACAGCCCACCGCTATGCACCTCGCCGTGGATAGCTTCGTAACCCCGGATACCTTCGCGCACTACAAGGCACTGGGCATGTCGAAGGGATTTGACTTCGTCGAAAGCGGCCCCCTCGTACGGAGCAGCTACCACGCCGAGCGGCACCTGTAGCCTCGTCGACCGACGGAGGAACGACGCTCGTCAGCCGAGGCGGTGCGTTACCTTCGCAGTCCGATGAGTTCAGTACGATTCCGGAACGAAATGACGGGACCAGCGGTGGTGCCCATCTACACCCTGGTCTGGCTACGCATAGCCCTGGGCCTTCTCGGTGCCGGCGATATTCTCGGCAACGGCATCTATTACCACTGGATCCACGATAGCTTTTCTGGCTTCACCTTCCGCTACTACGGCTTCGAATGGGTGCATCCGCTTCCGGAGCCTTTCCTCAGTCTTTTCTTCGTCATCGGCTTCCTGGCGGGCCTGGCCGTAGCACTAGGGTGGCGCTTCCGCTTTACGGCCCCGTTATTCGCCCTCTGTTTCACCTACCTGTTCCTGCTGGAGAAGGCGCACTACCTCAATCACGCTTACCTGTTCACCTGGCTGGTCTGGTTGCTGGTGTTCACCCCCGCCTGGCGGGAGTGGTCACTGGACGTACGCCGCGATCCGTCCCAGTGGTCGCCGGTAGCGCCGCGGTGGAGCGTCTACGTTTTCCCGCTGCTTATGGGCCTGGTGTATTTTTTCGGCGGCATCAACAAGATCAATCACGACTGGCTCATCGAGGCCTCCCCCTTACACTTGTGGCTCCAGGCACGTAGTGAGATGCCGATCCTCGGCCCGTTATTCGCCCGGAAATCCACCGCCTACCTGATGGCCTGGGGTGGCATGCTGCTCGATCTGTTGTCGCCCTTTATGCTTCTGCACCGTCGCTTACGTTGGGTGGCGCTGGGCCTGCTGCTGTTGTTTCATGCCACCAATCACCTCATCTTCAACATCGGGATCTTCCCGTACCTGTCGCTGGTGTTGACGAGCATGTTCTTCGAGCCGGACTGGCCCCGACGGTTGGTTGTGTGGCTGGCCCGTAGGTGGAAAGTAGTCAGCCGGTGGCGGGGAAAATGGATGTCGTTGGTGGACCGGCCCGTGGCTCCCGATCAGCTTATTTACCTGCGCCCCGTCGCCATCGCTTTGTTGATTGCGTTGCACGCCTTTCTGCCACTGCGAAACTACCTGTTTCAGGGGGACGTAAACTGGACGGAGGAAGGCCACCGGTACAGCTGGCGGATGATGCTGCGGTCCAAGCAGGGTACGGGGTACTATACCGTGGTTACCCCCCGGGGGCAGCGATCTGTGGTGAATCCCCGCGACAGCCTGGATGCCCGCCAGTACCGCAAGATGGTGACCCACCCGGACATGATCCTGCAGTACGCCCACCACCTCCGCGACCAGTACGACGATCCGGTGGCCGTCTACGGTCACTTTCGGGTGCGGCTGAACGGGCGTCAACGTACGCCCTTTATCGATCCGGAGGTCGATCTCGCTGCCACCGAGTGGCGGTGGTTATCCCGGAAGCCGTGGGTGCTGGACGAAGCGCTTACAGAGTAGATAAGTCGCGATCTCCCCGGTCGCAAATGATGCAAACGATCAGGGCCTCTTCGAGGTCCGCGGCGAGTTTGAGAGAAGCCGCGGTCGATCCGCCGCTGCTCACCCCGGCGAAGACGCCACACTGGGTTGCCAGCCGGTGCATCATGGCGACTGATTCTTCCTCGCTCACGTCGATCTTCTGGTCCACCTGGGTATCGTCGTAGATGGCCGGGACGAACTCGGGCGACCAGCGCCGGATACCGGGAATACTACTGCCATCGGTGGGCTGGACCCCGACGATCTTGACCTGGCTCGACTGCTCGTGCAAATACTTACCGGTTCCAGTGATGGTTCCGGTAGTGCCCATACTACTCACGAAATGAGTGATTTGCCCTTCGGTATCTCGCCAAATTTCCGGGCCGGTAGTTCGGTAGTGGGCTTTCCAGTTGTCCTCGTTGGAGAACTGGTTGAGTTGGACGTAGTCGCCGCTGTCTTCCATCTCCTGGGCCAGCTCGCGGCTGTATTCGATGGTCCGGTCGGCGGGGGTCAGGATCACCTCGGCACCGTAGGCCCGCATGGTCTTGACGCGTTCTTCCGTACTGTTTTCGGGCATGATGAGGGTTACGGGTACGTGCAGGGCGGCCGCGATCATGGCCATGGCGATCCCGGTATTACCGCTGGTGGCTTCGACGATCCGTTTACCCCCTTCCAGCCGGCCGGCTGCCAGGGCGCCCTGGATCATACTGAAGGCGGCGCGGTCCTTGACGGAGCCCCCTGGGTTCTGGCCCTCCAGCTTACCGTATAGCTTAATGCCGGGCCGGTCCACGAGTGGACTGAGGTCAACCAGTGGGGTGTTGCCGATGAGGTCGAAAAGGTGATTCATGGAGCGAAGTTGAGGTAGGGCAACAGCTTGTCCAGCGTTTCGGTGGAGATGGCGCGTACTTTTTTCAGGTCTTCTACCGATTGAAAGGGGCCGTGATTATCCCGGTACCGTACGATGATCGTAGCCGTAGCGCGCTTCAGGTAGGGGTGGGCGGCCAGGGTCGCGGCGTCCGTGCGGTTGACGTACAGGGGGCGGGTAACCGGGCTGACCCGCAGATAGGGGAGGATCGCCCGGTACGTACTATCCGGTAAGCCGTAGGTCTCTCCGATCTGGTCCACCACGGCAAAGCCGCCTAACTGATCGCGGAACTTCACGATGCTACCGGCTCGGTAGGCACCGATGCCCGGTAGCTGTTGCCATTCCTCCGCCGAGGCGCTGTTCACATCCAGGCTCGTAACCGCAGAAGTATTTTTCGGGCGGCGGGGCGCAGGAGAAAACCGGACTTCCGGAACGGGAAGGTCCACTAGAGCGAGTAGATCATCCACCTTATTACTGTCGATGGCACTGACCCGGCGTAAATCTTCAGCCTGGCGAAAGGTGACTGGCCGGTAGCTGCGGTACTTGACCAGCGCCCGCGCTTCCCGCTCATCCAGGCCGAGGAGAAGGAGACTGTCGTAGGGTAGGGTGTTCGGATTGAATAAGAACTGCTCGGCTGGAGGTGTCGGGGCTGCTGCGAATGACGGTGGGGCGGCTTCCGGTTTAGGGGCTATCCGGGCGAGAGCAACAAGGTCACGTGCTTGCTCGGGGCGTAGCACTCTTAAGCGCTCCAGGTCTTCCGGTCGGCGAAAACGAACCTTCTCGCGGTACCGAACGAAGGCCGTCGCCTGCTTTTCACTAAGTCCCAGCCGTTGGAGTTCGGCGTGCTTGACGGTATTGGGATCGAAGGCAAAGCGCTCCGGCACTATTTGTACTGACGGTGCATCGGTGGCAGTGGCCGCCCGTAATTTCTCGGCGGAGGCGAAGAGTTCGGAGTCGTCCGCTACGCTGGTCGATTTACTTGACGTAGTTACATAGCGCGACAGCGCGAAGCAAACCGCCACGAAAAACACTAAGGCCAGCAATCCCAGGCGCTGTTGCCGGGTATAGTTCCAGGGGTTATTTTGGTTGGGTGCGTACAAGGAATGGACTTAAGGCAGGCGGAGGTATTGACAGAGGACACCGCCCATGAGGGCAAGCGTGATGGTCCAGTATCCCACGTGGATGAGGACGTAATTCCACCGTCGCCGTTCGAAAAGTGCGTTGATACTGAGGACCGGTCCGATGAGTACCAGCGCCGTCAGGGCACCGTGCAACAGGCCGTGGCCGAAGGTTCGGTGACGCGTGAGTATATTCGACTCCTCATCCAGTGCCGCCAGTCGTTGCATCACCTCGCTATCTGCATCGCCCCAACCCGGTACCTCCATCAGCAATCCGCCGATGGCCGACTGGTGAATCACGATGGACGACAGCAGCAGCGCAAGCAGGACGCTGAATAGATAGGCCATTCCATAAATGACGGCCAGATTTCCGCGCTGCAGGCGTTCGGCGTCGAGCCCGGTAGCCCGCATCCAGAGTCCGCCGACGATCCGCTCGTTATAGTAGATCGCCCCGACGAATAAGGGAATAAGCCCGACTACCGGGAACAACCACCAGTTCATATGTTACGGTTAAGGTGAATGAATGCACCGTGAATTTAAACAAAAAGGAATTTCGAAGGGCATCAAAATGGTTGTAAATTTATGCTTTTCCAACAAATACGTCTATGATCAAACGGCTGCACATCAGTAACTACGCCATTATCGAGGAGTTGACCCTCGATTTTGCGGACGGGCTGAGCATCATCACCGGCGAAACCGGTGCCGGTAAGTCCATCGTGCTGGGGGCCCTGAACCTGATCCTGGGCGGTCGGGCGGACACCAAGACGCTCTTCGACGAAAGCCAGAAGTGTTTCATTGAAGGCCGTTTCGATATTGCCGCCTACGATCTGCGTACCTGGTTCGAGCAGAATGACCTGGACTATGAGGCTGAACTGATCATCCGCCGCGAGATCACCCCCTCCGGAAAAAGTCGGGCTTTCGTGAACGATACCCCCGCGAATCTCAAGATCCTTCAGCAACTCGGAGCGACACTCATCGACCTGCACCAGCAGTTCGATACACTCTACATTAATAACAGCGACTTCCAACTGGAACTGCTCGATGCCCTCGCCGGACAGCAGCGCGACGTGACCGGCTACCGCAAGGAATTTCAGTCTTTGCAGGAGACCCGCCGGCAGCTGCGTAAACTGCGCGAGGAGCAGGCCCAGGCGACCCGGGAACAGGAGTTTCTCGAGTTCCAGGTGAACGAACTCGAAGCGGCCGAGCTGCGTGAAAACGAACAGGAAGATCTGGAAGCAGAGCGGCACCGCCTCAGTAACGCCGACGAAATAAAGCAGCTCACCTCCGGAGCCTTCCACTTTCTCAGTGAAGGGGACGATGCCGTCACGGACCGTTTGCTGGCCATCACCGTAAAGCTGGAACCGCTGGCCGCTGGTGACCCCCAACTACGCGCCATCAGTGAACGCTTCGAAAGTCTGCGCCTGGAACTTGACGAAGTAGCCGCCGATCTGGAAGCCTTCGGTGAGGAAACCGACGTCAATCCCGAGCGACTGAACGAGATCGAAGAACGGCTGAACCTGCTCTACCGGCTCCACGCCAAGCACGCCGTTAAGGATAACGCGGAACTCATTGCCATCTACGAGGATCTCTCCGGTCGTCTGGGGCACTTTGCCGATCTCGGTGGCAAGATCAATAAATTCGAACGCGAGGAAAAGCAGCTACTGAAATCCCTGCAGGATCAGGGGGCAGCCCTACGCAAGGGCCGGGAGAAAGTAGCCCCCCAGTTTGCGACCAACGTGCAGAAACAACTGGCCGATCTGAGTATGCAGAACGCCCGACTGCGGGTCGATTTTGTGCCGCTCGACCAACCCGGTCCGCACGGTCTGGATGAGGTCCGGTTTCTATTCTCCGCCAATAAGGGGGGCAAACTTCAATCCATCAAGGACGCCGCATCCGGCGGTGAAATGTCACGCCTCGCGCTGGTGACGAAGAGCCTGGTGGCATCGGCAATGGAACTGCCTACGCTGATCTTTGACGAAATCGATTCGGGAGTGAGTGGGGATGTCGCCCAGAAGATGGGACGGATTCTGACCGATCTCAGCCGCCACCACCAGGTGGTCGTGATTACGCACTCGCCCCAGGTGGCTAGCCGGGCACACCGGCATTACTTCGTTTACAAAACGGACAAACAGGACGCGGATCGGACCATCACACGGGTGCGGGAGCTGGATCGCGACGAACGGGTACGGGCCATCGCTACGATGCTTAGCCAGAACCCACCGAGTGAGTCCGCGCTGAAGAACGCCCGTGAACTGATCGAAGCGGTTTAGATTTATTTGCCGGCACTCAGGACGGCATACCGCACCGTACCGGATGCGTAGCCGCGTCGCATGTATCGCATAGCCCAGGCACCCTTGATCGTGCCTACCCCGGCTTTGATCAGGCCGGGCCAGTTGCGTGGATCGAGGCCACTGCGAATCACCGCCCCCCAGAAGGGCTCCACGGCGGGGGACCAGTCATCCGTCCGGACCTTTTGCAGCCCCGCCCGCACGGCAGCTTGTTCCAATTCGGGAATGCTGACCATCGGCGGCAAGTGATATAGATCGCAGATCTTCTTAAGTGTGTACTGCTCGGAGGGCAACAGATCGGGCGGTTCGGGACGATGACACCAGGTGGCCATCAGCAATCGGCCACCGGGCCGGAGGAGATGGTGAAACAGGCGAAACAGCCCTTCCTTGTCGGCCATGTGCTCGGCAGACTCCATACTCCAGATCAGGTCGAACTGTCCGGCGTTTTCCGGGGTCAGTTCGTATACGTCTTTGGCAATGATGTTGATCCGGTCCGAGACGCCCGCCTGGCGGTTATAGCCGTTGCCGCGGTGGGCCTGGATCGGACTCAGGGTGACACCCAACCCCTGGGCCGTCGGATATTTCTCGGCCAGGTAGCGGCTGCTTCCACCCACGCCGCAACCGGCGTCTAGAAAGCGGTCCAGCTCGTTGGCCGGGGCAAGCCCCCATTCCAGCAGGGCGTCGATCATATTGATCTGGGCCTGCCGGTGGTCGACCTTCTGACGTCCGTCGGGGCCGTAGTACCCGTGGTGCATTTGCTCGCCCCAGGTGTCGAGCCACAGGGGAGTAGACCGGTCGTAGAAATCCCGGATACGGTTATTTAGTATGCTCATAGTTACCGCTTGCGGAATAGGGTCCGCAGCACGAAGAAGGCGGTCACGGCACCCAATCCGTAGAGTACGACCTTCTGTTCCCGGTTGAGGGGTTGGTGATGCTCGGCTTCGACGCCGCGCAGCGGGGCGGTGGCGTGGGCAAGGAGTGCCATGGGAATGAATAGGAAGCCCGCGAGTGATCCGGCCAGGAGTCGACCGGTCAACAGC
>JBASAV010000047.1:0-4746 GCA_049650785.1 Lewinella sp.
GTACTTGCCGGTCAGCACGAGCGACAACAACAGGAGGGGCGTACTGACCACCCAGTCGACGTAACGACCGACATACACCGTTTCTCCGGCTACCTCGATGGTTCCCTGCCCGAAGGCGATGGCCGAATAGACCAACCCCGACCAGACCACTACAAAGGTGTGAATGAGATACTTGTACTGCGGAACACCCTTCGGGTTCTTGGCCATAAAGAGAATGGCGGCCGCACTGGCCCCCATGATGGCTACGTAGGCCCAGTGGAGGAGGATGTCGGTTTCAGTCATGTTAGATGGGCTGTGTTAATTATTCACCGTGTCTGTGAATGACAAAGCCGATGGCAGTGGTAGATGTTCGTACAATGATCGACGGCGGCCGCTGGTGGCTTAAGGAATACGACCTAGTTAACTCGAGCCCCCCCAATATCGGGTAGCGCAATTTAGGCGGAGGTAACGGAAGCCGAACGTTGAAACCGACGAGGTACGTCAAGATGGGTGACGGGAACAATAATCAAGGTGTTGGAACGTGAACATTAGGGGAGATGAATGATCTAAAGAAGGAATAATCAAAATTATATACGGCTAATTACCTACCATTCAGAATTAATACGTGCCATTCAGAACATTTTTCCAAAATTTGGAAAAAAGGTGCTCGGTAAATTATTACATTAGATCATTCTCTAGTCCCGATAACTCATTCAAATCCAGTTATAAAAACACTTTACCTGCGGGCTTTCTAAATACGTTAGGATCGGTCATTTCTACGCCTCGAAAACGGTTTAATGGTGTATGACTTATTGATGGATCCTTTTTGTACCGGAGTATTTCTTCAGTGGTAATTGGTAATGCTTCTCCCGTGTGGCGTTCCAACTCGTAGGTGCATAGGTGTAGCCAAGTTGCGGCTGTGCTTACTGATTGTCCTATGCATGCTACGGCAGCTATCGCTGTAGCGTAACCGAGAGAACCGTAAGCAACGGGTACATCACCTGCCAGGCAGACTCGTTTCCGTCCGACGCAATGGGGAAACACCGAAGTAAAGTGAGATACTGGATTGATGTAGTCGTACAAAATGGCACCTCGCCCATGATGCGTTTCCTCTTTTTCCTCACCGGTATACTCTCCCTAAATAATATATATGCGCAATGCGCGGATATATACTTCTACCGGGTCAATGGC
The DNA here is from genome assembly GCA_049650785.1 of Lewinella sp. Classification (GTDB taxonomy): domain Bacteria; phylum Bacteroidota; class Bacteroidia; order Chitinophagales; family Saprospiraceae; genus Neolewinella. The sequence goes on from JBASAV010000047.1 coordinate 1,171, forward strand.
TTTTTACAATCCGAACTTAAAGTGTACCTCATGCAAAATGGGGACATCAAGGGGTTCATGGACTCCGGTGAACGGTACCATGCGACCGTATGTACGGCGGGGAATTACGAGTTCGTTGCCAAGATCGATCCGGATCTGATCTCCCTGGCCACGCAAACCGTTCAGGTAGAGCCCGGCGGCCAATACTACATCAAGCTGGGGGTAGCTACGGGAGTAGATATGTCGAGCATCAAGTTGATGGATATTGACAAGGGGAAGAAGGAGTTCAATAAGGGGTCCAAGTTTACCAGTCCGGTAGCTGATATTCAACTGGAAGAATATGGAAGTAGTGGCTCCACTACGAATTTCTCACAGCCGACCGCGGGTATGCAATCCTCCTCTGATTATAGTAATCCTGGCCCGAGCGCTGGAAATGGATTGATGGCGCCGGTCGAAACGAATAATTTCCGCTTTGAGGTCACAGATATGCGGAAATCTGGAGAGTTATTAGAATTGGATTATAAAATCACCAATTTAGCCCGGGAAGACAGGGCCTTGCTTTCCTGCCCCGGAATGGTCCACGCTTATGATGATATTGGAAACCTCTACATTTCCGAGGAGGTATGCATATCTAATTCCTGCCGGACCGATCCAGGCTACCAAAAGGTAGAAAAGGTGAATGAAAAATTCTATTGTAATGGGTCTGCAAACGCCATTATGCCCTCCTCCATTCCATTAAACGCAAAAATCACGTTCAGAGGGATCAGCCGGAGTGCTACGAAGTTTGCCCGAATTAACGTCCGCCTTCAGGCAGAGCAGGACTTCGAAATCAGATACGCCAGTATTGACTTCCCCGGCGGAGTAGACGTATCCGATCCGAACAAAAAGATCGCGGGTAACCAGACCTTCCAACTGGTCAAGGCAACCCGGAAAGGTCAAGGGGTGCTGGTGAAAATCAATGCCTTCAATCGCTCTACCAGCCCACATGATTTAAGTATAAAAGGCGGTCAGGCCTACGACGACATGGGTAACGTACTGGCCGTTTCCGGCGTGGCATTTGGTAGTCCAGGCCAACAATCACAAAACTGGAGTCAACGGATGCCCGGAACCGATGGATTTCCCATGTATATCATGTTGGATGAGGTGCCAGCGGGGGCGCAAGAGCTGTCGCGCCTGGACATCAACTTCGGTAATTACGAATTGCGGTGGGACAAGATCTCACTTGAGGGAGAGGGGGAAGTGCAGCAAACCGGCCAATCGGTACGGGACGTCGCGGCCCCGGCGGATAACGCTCAGTACATCTCCTACGTCACCTTTCGGAAGGAAGCGTCCACCCGAGAGAAAGTAGCCGGAAAGAAGATCATACTCGACGACATTTACTTCGACAGCGGTAGCGATGCCCTACAGAGCAGGTCATACACGCAATTGCAGGAGCTGGCCACCCTTCTGCAGGCCAATCCGGACCTGGTCATTGAGATTAGCGGTCACACGGACAATGTGGGTACCGAAAGCAGTAACACGCTACTCTCCCAGAAACGGGCTGATGCCGTCCGCTACTATCTGATCGAAAGGTCGGTAACCCCCACCCGTATGACGAGTGTAGGTTACGGTCTCGAACAGCCAATCGACAGCAACTCGAACGAAACGGGCCGGCAGAAGAACCGAAGGGTGGAGATCAAGGTGGGAGAGTAGGGCACTACCAATTGAATCACGCTATCGTGCCGACTCATCGAAGTACGGCGCAGCTTGATTGAGCGTCCCTACCCAGATCGAATCCTGCGTTTGATATAAATATTCGATCAATTCCCGGTGGGCCTCCTCCGAAACGTTCAGGTCATGTCCGCCGCCGACGCCGTGAAAGAGCAGCGTAACCAACGCATTTTCCTCCTTGGCCCTTTCGATCCAGGCGATCATCTCCCCGGCGGAATGGCCGTTGGCGACGTAAGTGTGCAGGTTGTACAAATCAGCTGAGTCCGGCGTGTCGAGGCCCGGAGCCGTCCCGCGCGCGGCGGTGAAGCGGTCCTGCAAGGCCTGTTTAAAGCTTCCGTCGGCGGTGGCGGTATCGCCGCAGGTATAGGCGAAGGTTCGCTCGGTCTTGCCGTCCAGGGCCTGCAGGAGGCTATTGGTGACATCGATCTCACGTAGAAGCTCCTCGGTGGTGTACTGACTAAGGTCGTTGTTTGCGGCTACCCATTCGCGACCAGCTCCGCGGGCGTCGCAGGGGTGATAGAGCGTGTGATTGCCTAGCTCGTGACCCTTATCAGCGACGCGGCGCCAATCATCCATTCGATCCCGGAAGCCGGGGAAAGCGGCGGTGAGGTAGAAAGAGGCCTTTAAATTGAGACTGTCGAGTAGCGGTACCACGCGGTCCAGGTGACCCGCCAGCGCATCGTCGTAGGTGAGCACGACCCCGGCTTGTTTTCCCTGCCAAAGTTTGCTTTCCGTTGATGCCGAGTCTGATTGAAACGGCGAGGCGGGTATACCCGTCTCGTTGGTGAGATTAGCTCCAAAGGGGTTGTCTGCCCACGCGTATCGGACGAACCGTGGGTCCGGGACATTCTCCGACCAAACGATCACCTCGTCTCCTTCGATTCGGGCTTCCGCCCAGTGGTAATCGCGATTATAACCCGCGACAGCAAAGTATTGGGGATCCAGACCATCGGTGGTGATAAGCCCTTCACCGGTACGGTCGAACTGGATACGGATGCGACCGTCTTCGACCGAAGTTGACCGGAACAGCGGCCCGGTGGATACAAGAGACCCCTCTCCGTAAGCAATTCGCCTTGCCTCCAGCGCCAAGCGTTCTCCGACATCCTTCTTGTTGAGGGGATGGATGTCGTTCCACTCGCCGATATCGATGGCTACCGCCAGACCGGTGTTGGGTAATTCGAGGGATTGCAACTGGGCATCCCGTAGAACGGCCCACTGGCTTTCGACGGGTAGGTAGGTGGCGTCCTGAAAGTTGGCTAATTGCACCGTTAGAAAAGGTAGATCCCCCCGGTTGAAATTAGCCCGCCAGTCTCGGATCATGGCTGGTAGCAGGTCATAATAATCCTGGGCACGACCGACATTGGATTCACCCTGATACCAGTTGAAGCCCGTGACGGCAAAGCGTTCGATCGGGGCCACCATGGCGTTGTATAGCGCAGCCGGTTGGTTCTGAGCGGAGAAGTATCCGCCTCCTCCACCGCCCGACCGGGGAGGGTAAACTTCTCCAACCTTGTACTGCCAGGAACCTTTGAGATCCAGGCTATCCTGCCCGTCGGTGAGGACGTAGGTTTTGTCGGGAACGAATCCACCCTTTCCCCCGTAGTTCATCACCCTTACGGTAAAGAGGTTCTTTCCTTCCTTCAGTAAACCTTCCGGAACCACGTAGCGGCGGGGGGGATACTGATAGGTGATATTGCCGATCTGTTCTCCATTGACGTACATGGCATCGGCGTCCACGATACGGCCCATGAACAACTTCAGTTCCTTGCCGGCCCACGCCCGGGGAATGTCAATCTCCCGGCGGAACCAAACCGAGCCATTCAGGTCGCGGACCCCCTGGTCTTCCCAGTAACCGGGGATGTAGAAATTCTGCCAGCCCCGGGGTTC
>JBASAV010000048.1:0-3767 GCA_049650785.1 Lewinella sp.
GATCAGTACTGATCAGGGGCTTTTTCGTTCGGCTTACTGGAATACAATCAGAAACGTAAAAATTTTTAATTAAAATCGAATAATGGCCTGTAACCACTGGATCACAACGGGGCTAATAGCTCTACCCATAGCAAGTGCAAAGCTCTGCTGATATACAATCCGATTTAAGGATATATTTTGGTTAATATCCCAAATTTCAGAACAATAGACCGTCCGGACCACATCTATAGATGATGGCAATTGAAAGTGATAAACTGGAACATTCCGGCGGCGAACGGTCCAAAATAGAGGATACACAGACTATTCCGGTTATCGAAGAGCGAGTAGTCATTGATTCCCGGTCTACCGTCACCGGTGAGACAACCGTAAACAAGACCGTGCATTCCCGACGGGTGGATCTCCCCCTGACCGACATTGATACTACCTACCAGGAGAAACGGGTGCCCGTGAATCGGGTAGTCGACCTGATGCCCACTATTCGTTACGAAGGAGAGAACCTCATCGTACCAGTCGTCAGGGAAGAGGAGGTAGTAGTGAAGCGCCTGATCCTGGTGGAAGAAATTCACCTCATCAAGAATGTCACTCGATCCGAACGCACGCAATCCATCGAACTGAAATCGGAGGAAGTCGAAATAACCCGACGGACTCCCGAACAAGATCTTTTATAATTCCGGGAGACTCCCGGAACTTTTATTCCATTAATTAAAACGCATTAGTAATGAATAACCAAACAGTAATAGGTGTATTTGACACCCTCAGCCAAGCCCGTAGCGCCCGCAAAGCCCTTATCGAGAAAAACATCAAGGAACAATCCATCGATGTCAGTAAGTATGGTGAGCACGGCCGCCGTGGCGAAAACTACGAGCGGGAGTCTTCCAAGGTTGAAGGCTTTTTTGACCGCTTATTCGGCGACGATGATCACGACAACGACCGGGACTACAAGCGCAGTGAAGCCGCACACGATGTGGCCAGCCGCGGGACGGTTGTAACCGTCCACACGACAACCATGGAGCAGGCCAAAGACGCCGCTGCCATTCTGGATCGCTTCGGAGCCATCGATTTCGACGATCGCTACAATCAATACCAGGACGATTCCTTCGATGCCGATCGCAACCGCAATCAATTGAACGATCGCTTCGGGGACGTCGACGGGAGCCAAACGATCGAGGTCATCAAGGAAGATGTCCAAATTGGTAAGCGCGAAGTAACCACAGGTGGCGGCGTTACCGTACGCAGCCACGTGATCGAGCGTCCGGTCGAAGAAACGCTCCGTCTGCGCGACGAAGAGGTCTTCGTCGACCGCAAGCAGGTTAACCGTCCTGCCACGGATGCCGACTTCAAAGATCGTACGATCAGCGTCCAGGAAAAGCACGAGGAAGCAGTGGTTTCTAAAGAAGCCCGCGTAACGGAGGAAATCACCGTCGGCAAAAAAGTGACCTCGCACGACGAAACGGTACGGGAAACCGCACGGGAAACGGAAGTCGATATCGAAAACGACAACACCCGTAATACCCACAGTACCCGCGGTACCAACAATCCCCTCAGTACCAGGGAGTCCGACATGAAGAACCGTCGCGATAACTAAATCGAACGTGTGTAACCGCAGCTCGGTTATACCGGTACAGGCAACCCGCTCCCCAACGGGTGTGGGTTGCCTTCTTTTCACGAATTAGCATCACTAAAAATTACCAAGATCATGGCACAAATCAGAATTGAAGAAAAACCCACGGGCGGCGGAACAAACATCTGGCCCTGGATCATCGGCCTCCTACTCCTCGGCCTTGTCGTATGGGGCTTAACGGAGGCCTTCGACGAATCGGAAGAAGTCTATACCGAAGAGGTCGTTGAGGAAGACGATCAGGTGGCAGGCGTTGCTACCGGCATTGATGAGAACAACAACTACAAAGAGTACGATAGCGCCGGCGAAGGCAATCTAGCCGCCGTGAGTGCTTACATGAGCACCACCGCCAATATGGAAGGTGAAATGGGTCTGGATCACGAATTCAGCCACCGCGCCCTGACCGAACTCGTCGGTGCCACCAAGGCAATCGCCGAAGAAAAAGGGTTGATGTCAGAAGCTTCCGTCAAGGACAAGTCGGACCGCGCAGAACGTCTGGCTAACGAAATCATGGAGGATCCAATGGCCGGAAACCACGCCGATAAGATCAAAATGGCTTCCTTACTCGTCGTCGAGATGCTCGAGGATATCGACACCCAATCCTATAGTGGTAAGAGTTCGGCCGACCTGGATGCACTCCGTCAGGAAGCGCAGGCTATGTCTCCCGAAACGCTGACGCTGAATCAGAAGGAGGATGTCCGTAGCTTCTTTGCTCAGGCGCGTTCCATTTTGGAGAAGATGAGTTAATCGCTCGCTCTCCTATTCTATCACACTATCAAAACAACCAATCATGAGTACCATAGTAAACGAAAACACCCGCGACAATATCCGCGATGACGACGGACGGACGCGCAACTCCCGCCTCAAGTTCCTCGATGACTTATCTGGATACAAAGTCCATCACGATGATGTAGATCCACGCGGATACAGCGTGAAGCTCCGCAGCGGTGAGACCATCGGAGAAGTTGAGGGACTGCTCGCCGATATTGACGCCAACCTGGTGCGGTACGTCGAGGTGGAAATCGATGATGATGTCATCGACCGCCATGATCGCAATTTGTATCCCGACGAGAATAAGCATGCGCTTGTGCCAGTCGGTCTGGTCCATATCGATACCAGTACGAATTCCATTACGCTGGCCGGAATTGCCGCTAGCCAGATCACGGACTACCCCCGCTTTCACAAAACGCACGGTTACTCGACCCGTTACGAGATCGATACCAACGATTACTTGTCCGGTTTCCACGAGTACGGCAGCAGCTACAACCGCGATCGCTTCTCCACCGATGAGTATCGCCGCGCCGATCGCCTGGATGACGAGTTCTACACCAGCGATTTTTATACCACCCGGGCCTCCCGACAGACCATCTGATTGACCGTTTCGGTTGATTAGTTTAAACCCGCCTTTCCTTTGGAGAGGCGGGTTTTTCTTTGGTCGCGAGGCCCCCCCCTCGCTGTGCGTGGCAGTGACCTCGCTGGGGGTGGACATCCCTTTCAGGGCCCTAACCCCGTAGGAAAGTATCAGGCACCAAATAAATTTCGCCCGTCATAGCGATTCTGGTTGACGGGTACTTCGAGGAAGTCGAACGTTCCCGGTTTGACGGCAATACTGAATTGGTATGTGTTCCGCTGCGGTGCCCAGCTGAAGCGCATCTCCCAGCAGTGAAGGTCGCGAGCAAAACTCAGGTAAGGATAGGTAATCCGCTTGCTGGTAAAGTCGTACCCGATCTGGCCGATGTTTACGCTCCAGTTCTCGGTGAGCTGCAGGGCGCCACGGAGTTCAATACTATTCGCATTGGTATTGAAACGTAGGGTATCGCGCGCACCCTCCTCCAGTGCTACCTCCCGATCGACACTGTAGTTGTACGTGTGTCGGATACTGAATTTTTCAAACAGACTGAGGATATCCGTTTCCTCGAATAAGGTATTCTCTTCCTCCCGCCGCTGTCGACGTTCTTCCGCGATGTCCTCCACGTATTCTTCCTCCTCGCCCTGAAACAACTGCCGGATTTTGGCCACCGTGAGGTTGGTGGATATCGTGCCGCTGAAGTTGGTCAGCTGGAAGGGCGCGCCGCGGTCGGCTAACGTGGTCCGGTCAATACGGCTTACCCGCTCCGTTTCCGTATCGAAAACGGTCACGTATGGGTCA
>JBASAV010000049.1:0-4142 GCA_049650785.1 Lewinella sp.
ACGATGATTTCCAACCCACCCGGGCCGTCGTCAATCCGGTGCAACCCAGCCCTGCGGATCAGCAGATCATGCAGGACCCCGATCCATACTTTCGGGTGCTGAACCTATCGCGGCCCCTCGATCAGGATGCCTTTACGAGTTACTTCCACAATAGCCTGGGCGGCTATTCCGCGGTGAAGATGCGTCGGTACCAGGATCTCATCGACGGCTATCTCGGCCCACGCGACCCGGACGTGATCAACATGCTCAACACGAAGTACATCCTCATTCCGGGGGAGGGGGGCGCGCTGCAGGCCCAGCAGAATCCGCAGGCTTACGGCAACGCGTGGCTGGTCGGTCAGATCGAGTACGTCGACGGAGCGGACGCCGAATTTGCCGCGCTGGGAACGGTAGAGGATCTTAAAAACACGGCCATCGTTGACGAAAGCTTTTCTCCCGCGCTCGGCGCCCTAAACCCCGACGGTTCAGGAAATATCGAGCTTACGAGTTACGCGCCCAACCGCTTGACCTACCGTTTCCGTTCGGGCAGCGATCAACTGGCGGTCTTCTCCGAAATTTGGTATGGCCCTGACCTGGGCTGGGAAGTGACCGTTGACGGGCAACCCGCCGACCTGATACGCGCCAACTACGCGCTACGGGCCTTACCCCTGACTGCGGGAGAACACGAGATCGTGATGACCTTCGAGCCGTCCAGTTACAGCCTCGGGCGTACCATCTCGCTCATCTGCAGCGTTCTGATTCTGATAGGCGTAGTAGCCGCCCTGGTATATCGCTATCGCTCCACCCGCCCAACTGCCTGAGGATGTTGAGATTGATGACTCCCGTTTGTGTTTTAGGTTTGCTGATTCTGAGCGTGGCATCCTGTGAGGAGGAAACGCTCGAACCGCTGGCGGACAAGCTGGAATCCTACTACCCACTGGAGCTCCACCGTCCCGTTTTCTACCGCGTCGACAGCGTTGTCCTACGGCGGGAGGTTGGTGGCGTGCGCTACGACAGCACCACCACCGAGGCGCGGGAAACCCTCGTGGAGACCTTCACCGGTGCCGACGGGTCGACCTATTACCGGGGCGAACGATGGGAACGCAACAATGAATTCGCCCCCTTTCGCTTCAAGCAAACCTTCACCGTAAATCGGGAAGGCTCGGCCGTGATCCGGTCGGAGGATAATTTGACCTTCACCAAGTTGGTGAGCCCCATCCGGGAGGGAACCAACTGGGACGGTAACGCCGCTTTCGATTCGAGGCGGCAGGTATTCGTCGGGGGAGAACTCTTGGACGTGTATGACGGATGGGACTATCGGTACACCAACGTTGATACCTCCGCTACCCTGCGCACCGGCGCCCAGGTCGATAGCGTGGTAATTGTCCGGCAGGCCGCGGTTTTCGATAATCTCGTCAACTACCGCAACGCCTACGAATGGTACGCGCCGGGCATCGGTCTGGTCGAGCGGTTCATCGATGCCCGCTATACCCAGTGTCTGAGTGAATGTGCTGGACAGAGCTGGAACGAGAAGTCGGAGAAGGGGTACATCATCCGGCAGACGTTCGTCAGGCGCGACTGATTTGCGAACGGCAACCAGCAACGCCGCGCAAGCTGCCTACTGGGTAGCCGTAGCCATGATGCTCCTGCTTCTGGCCGGCGCATCCTACTGGTACCTGGAGCGTACCCTTTGGGTGGACCCGTCCTTTATCGTCTTCGAAGTGATGTACGAGCAGCATCCCATCATTTCCGAGCACCGTTACGGAGCCTTTATCACCCAGATGTGGCCCCTGCTGGCTCACCAGCTGAACCTTCCGTTGCGCATCATTCTCTGGGTGTACTCGGTGAGCTTTTATGCCTTTTACACGGCGGTACTGCTGCTGGTCGGATGGCGGTGGAAGCAGTATGCACTGGGCGTGCTACTGCTGTTGTACCTCACGGTGCTGGTCAGCGATAGTTACTTCTGGCCAAATAATGAAGTACACCAGGGTATCGGATGGATGGTGCTGGCATTGGGTTGGTATAATCATCTGATGGAAGGGGGCGAGGTGAGCTGGTGGAAGCATATCCTTGCAGGGATCCTCATGATACTGTCCCTGCTCACCCACGTGCTGGTGGCTGCCCCCTTTGCATTTCTATGGGTATACCAGATAGTACGGGAGGGTAGGGGACTAACACGGACCGTACTGACCTATAGTGCCCTCCTTTTGGCAGGGGTCGGGTTGCGGTACTACCTGAGTCAGGACAGCTGGTACGACGGCTACAAGCTGGAAGGGGTGCAGAACCTGACCGTGCCGAGCTTTTTTGCGGCCTTCGGGAACGGTCACGCGCGGCAGGCGACGGCCCTCCTCTGGCCCGATTACGTTGGCGCTCTGGTATTGCTGCTTACGGGCCTGTGCTACCTGCTCTGGCGGGGCGGATATCTACGTGCTATCATCACGGTGGGTGCCTGCCTGCTCTACGCGGGGCTGGTGCTGGTGACCTATCCGGCACCCTTCGGCCGGGAACTGTTATTCTACTACGAGAGTGAATGGCAGGGGTTGGCCATAATTGCCGCCACCCCCTTTTGTCTGGACCTGCTTCTCCGTTGGCGAAGGGCGTACTGGGGCGCAGCACTGCTGGTACTGATTTGCCTCGTCCGGCTGGACCATATCCGGCAAAGTGCCGCCTACTTTGACCTTCGCCTGGAAAACCTCAGGGTCCTGACCGAGGAACTGCCGCAGAGAGGCTACCACAAGGTTCTGTGGGAAGGAAGCGCGGAACTCACTCCGTATTTCGGGCTGACGTGGGGTTTGCCCGGGGAGACCTTACTCAGTAGCTCGCTTGATTCAAAACACGCGACATTGACCCTGAAAGCCATAGATGGCAGCGAACCGGACGGCGAGAATCCTGGTAACGTTTTCCGTGGAGATTTCCGAGACGTGCCCGTATCCCGAATCGATTCTGCCTATTTTAGGCTCGATAGCCTGCAGCCTTATCGCCGGCTTGAGGCACCGGACCGGGCGGCCATCTTTACGCGGCTACGGACGTTGCCCCAGTAGGTCAACTACCGGCGACCCCTGTCTCAGGTCAACCTTTGCTCCCGAAAGACCTTTTTATCTACCTTAGCCAGCGAATTTTCGCTAAACGATCATGATATGACCCAACCCACCCAAAGAAGAATCCGTCGCGCCGCCGTACTCGGCTCCGGAGTAATGGGCTCCGGAATAGCCTGCCACTTTGCCAATATCGGACTGGACGTCCTGATGCTCGATATCCTTCCCCGGGATATGGACGATACGGAGACGAATCCGCAGGTCCGTAATTCCGTCGCCACGAAGGCCCTGCAGACCGCCATTAAGTCCAGGCCCGCTCCCCTGTACGATAAAGACTTCGCGAAGCGCATTACCGTCGGCAACTTCACCGACGACATGGATAAGCTGGGTGACTACGACTGGATCATCGAGGTGGTAGTCGAACGGTTGGATATCAAGCAAAAGGTGCTCGGCCAGGTCGACAAGGTCCGCCGGAAGGGTAGCCTGATCACGACCAATACGTCGGGAATCCCCATCCGTATGATCCAGGAGGGAATGAGTGAGGACTTCCGCCAGCATTTCTGTGGAACCCACTTTTTCAATCCGGCCCGTTACCTGCGCTTGTTTGAGATCATCCCCGGTCCGGACACCAAGCAGGATGTGCTGGACTTCTTTATGCACTACGGCGATCTCTACCTCGGTAAGACGACCGTCATGGCGAAGGATACCCCGGCCTTTATCGGTAATCGGATCGGTGTCTACAGCCTGTCCAAGAGCTACGCCCTGACCGACGAGCTCGGTCTGCGAATCGAAACGGTGGATAAGCTGACGGGGCCCGCACTGGGTCGGCCGAAGACGGGAACCTTCCGGCTGGGCGATCTGGTCGGGCACGATACCGGCGCCCACGTGATGACCGGTATCCGCGAGAACGCCTGGGACGACGAGGCCAGCGCGGTGATGGAGATTCCGAAGTACTACCAGTTTTTGCTGGACAATGAATTTCTCGGTAACAAAAGTGGTCAGGGATTCTATAAGAAGACCACCGACGCGGAAGGTAACCGGCTTATTTTAGGTCTTAACCTGAAGACGCTGGAGTACGAGGAGGCGCAGCGGGAAGATGTTCCCAGCCTGAAGACCGCCAATCAGATC
>JBASAV010000050.1:0-10708 GCA_049650785.1 Lewinella sp.
GGGCTTCGCCACCTACGTGGGCGAGCACGGTGCCACCCTCAGTGGCGGCCAGCGACAGCGACTGGCCATTGCCCGGGCGCTCTACCGCGAGCCGGACATCCTCATCCTGGACGAAGCCACCTCCGCCCTCGACAGTGCCAGCGAAGAATTCGTGCAGCACACCATCCAACGCCTCCGAGCCGCGGGCAAGACCATTATCATCATCGCCCACCGTCTGAGCACCATCATGGATGCCGACAAGATCGCCGTGCTGGAAGAAGGTAAGCTGATCCAGGAAGGTACCCACGATGCTCTGCTGGCCGAAGAAGGCGCCTACCGGGAGCTGTGGAATAAGCAATTCCCCAGCCGCGTAGTCCGGCGACTAGCCGCCTAACCGACAACCGACAACAATTCACTAACAATCCTATACCCATGAATAAGCAACTAGAACGCCTACGCCGCATGCACGCTCTCATCAAGTTTAACCGCACCGGCAGACCGGACGAGTTCGCGGAGCGACTCGGCATCTCCAAAGCAGGTATGTACCGGATGCTGGCGCAGATGAAGGAAATGGGCGCCCCGATCTATTTTGACCTGGAGCGGCAGAGCTACGGCTATTACGAAAGCGTTGACTTGCGTATCGACTTCGTACGGGTGGAAGACCACCGCGAAAATGATCATACCATTGTTAGTGGTCAGGCTAGTGTTCGCCCCTTGCACCCTGCTACCTCTTCCTCCACCGTGGCCGCATCGTAGCATGGAAGACCAACTATCGAATTGCACGGGTGAGCCCTGGTGGCTGGCCGAGGCCGGGGGCTTAATCGGGTGGCTGGTATACCTGAGCGTTGTCGCGATCCTTATGGCTATGGTCCAGGGGCTTCGCCGCCTCTTTTCGGCACTCCGGAGGTCGCGGACATAAAAAACCGGGACGCTCCATACGATGGAACGTCCCGGTCGATGAAGGGCTACCCCACAGATCCACTTACCGAATCATCACCGGCAACACATCCCGGATAAAGCCATCGGCCTGCTCCACCGTCACGACCACGAAGTAGTAACTCTGGCTGGCGCCGCTAAGCTGGCTGATATCCAGGCGATGATCGGCGCCACCGGTAATCTGTAAACGATCGCGCAGGCGTACCCGGCCAAGGACGTCGATGATCTGTACGTCCGCCGTTCCGCGTACCTCGTCACCGAAGTTAAGCATCAGGAAACCGCTCTCGGCTGGGTTCGGATAGGCCTTCACCAGACCGGCCATCCGCTTCGGCGTATCCCGTACGGCATTCGGTCCGCTACAGTCCACGGTGTCCAGCATCAGACCAATCACCCGTTCGTAGAGGATCCGGTGACCGCCGTCATTAACGTGGACGCCATCGCCACTGTCGAGCGAATCAATGATAAAGCCGTTCCCATCGGCAAGGCCCGACCAGAAATCAATGGCCATATCGCCGTAGATACTGAAGATGCTGTCCCGGACCTCGATCTGGTCGGCCACCTGGGCCGGATCGGTGAAGTTGCGGGGTTGAGTGGTAGCGATGTAGATCATCGTGCCTTCTTCCCGCGCCGCCTCGGCGATGGCGGCGAAGTTCTCCAGTTGTGCCTCCGGTGTAAAGCCACGGGCGGCATCGTTGGACGGCATATTTACGATGATCGCAAACGGATCGTAGGTCAGTGCCTCGGTCACGTTGCGGTTCAGATCGGGCACGATGCCTACCCCGGCCGGAATGTCGGAGCCGGTAGGAAGAATGTGGTAAGTCGTATACCCTCCGCGGGCCAGGTTGACTACGTCGTAGCGGGTATCGTCGGCCAGATATTCCTGGTAGCGACCCACCCAGCTGCTGTCCTGGCTGGAAGCCCCCGTTCCCTCCGCCGTCGAGGAACCAATAACCACGATGGTGCAGGTAGTGGTATCCGAGCTGATGACGAAAGTCGAATCACTGGTATCGAGCAGCGTGTCGGAGGTGATTCGAACGAGTGCCTCGTCCGTATTCGCATTCGGAACCGTCCACTCGTATAGGCCACTCACCGCAGCCACCGTATCGATCACGAACCAGGTGGATCCGTCATCGGTGGAGTATTCGAGGGCTACCTCCTCGAGGTTTCTCGACATCCAGGTGATGTTGGCCATTTTACCGGCCTGCCAGTATTCGCCACCGTTCGGATTGGTAAGGGTGAGATCCACGGCCCCGGCGGGATCCATATCGGGGTAGATCAGCCGCAGTACGCCCAGGTAATAGAACCCGAGGTTATTGGCGTTATTCGGTCCCGAACTCGCCGTGATTAAGATGTTCCCGTCCTCGTCCGGCTGCATATCGGTCATGACCGTACGATCCGTATTTGAGGAGATATTCAGGTAAAGGGTATCCGTCGTGGCGCCTTCGACCACATACTGCGTCTGCCGAAATTCCGAAGTCGCCCGGGAAGCAAAGAGCTCTACCGAATAGGTGACCATCGGATCCAGTCCATTCAACTCAACCGCGGCACTGGGCTGAACCTGGCCGCCAAATTCGCCCGTGTTGCCGAAGAAGCTATCCCCGGTTGCCGTCGCCGCCAAGTCGAGTCCCGGGTCTGGGTTTGCGGTACCGTCCGCATTAATGTTATTGAAGGAATCGACCACGGCAATGGAATAGCCGGTGAAAAACCCGCCGGTATTGGTGAGGTCAGACACCATACCCGCATTAGGGTCGGTAATGTTGTTGTAGGGGGCGGGGGTGGTATTCGATCCGCCGAAGTCGACGATCACCGTATCCAGCGCGGCCACGGCGGAGTCTTCCGAGTACATCTCCATGGCGCCGAGGTAGTAAAAGCCGAGGGTGTTCACGTTATTAGGACCCGGGCCGACGGTGACGGTCAGCATGGAATCACGGCTCGGAAAAACCGTAGCCATCGCTACATCACCCGTATTGTTACCGGCATTGAGGTACACGGTGTCCATGGAGACACCGCTGATCATGTACATGGCTTCGCGGTTTTCGTCCGTATCCCGGGAAGCGAAAATGCGCAGGGTGTAGCCCATGCGTGGGTCGAGTCCACTCAGCTGCACCGCTCCGCTAGGCTGGGATGCCCCGTTAAAATCACCGGTGCTGCCGAAGAATGAGTCGCCGGTAGCCGATGCGGGAAACCCGAGGTCTTCATCGGGGGTAGAGGTGCCGGCCGTATTGACGCCCCGGAAGGAGTCGACGACCATCAGGCTGACATCCGTTAGGGCGCCTACCTGATTCATCAGGGTCACCACGGCACCGGAGTCGAAGTCAGTAATGTTGTTCCAGGGCATGGACGACGGCACGCTGCCGAAGTCGATCAGGAAAGTATCGGACTCAACCTCCGCTACCGGGGGTGGCATTTCCATATCGTAGTTCATCAGGAGCGCGCCCAGGTAGAAGAAGTCTTCGGCCGTATCGTTATCCGGTCCAGCCTCGACTTCGACGATGATCGTGTTCCCATCTCCGGGTGTCATGGTGCTACGCACCACATTACCCGTATTCCCGCCGGCGTTGAGCAGCAGGGTGTCGCGGCCGTCACCGATAACAATATAGCGGGTCTGGCGGGTCTGGTCTCCGGTCCGGCTACCGAATATCGTCAGGTCGTATGCCTTATCGGCCTGCAGGTTCGTCAGCGTGACCGCGCCCCGTGCCTCAACTGCGCCGGTCCATTCCACGCCATTGCCAAAGAAGCTGTCTGCCGTAGCGGTGGCGGGCAGATCGAGATCGCCGGCCGGTTCGGTGGTGCCGCCTCGATTGATGTCGCGAAAGGCATCCGTAACGGCTATGCCGTAGCGGGTGGGATCGCCAAGCGCATTGGTCAGCACGCCGATCTCGCCGGCATTGGGGTCGACCAGGTTATTCCACGGGGCCGCCGAGAGGTTGTCCCCAAAATCTATGAGGATGGTATCCTGGTCCTGGGCCGTGAGGTGCGGTGCCAGCAGGCAGCACAGGCAGGTTAAAAGAAGTGGGTAAAGTTTTTGCATGATCGCTGAATTTTAAACCCCGGCCATTCGGGGCCGGGCGGACAGCAATATAGACAGCCGGTGGGCATGGATACTTGTTTTCGTATTCTATTCCCAAATGAAGGCCCGGGAAAGCGACGCGCCGTTCATTAAAGTTGGCTGTTCTGGGCGCCGAGCGCAGGAAAAAAGCTTATGACCGAAAAGCCATGCCGCTCAGGCCCTTTCACTTGGATAATACCCCATTAATTTCAGGCCCTTACCAGATTTAACGCCACTCTCACCTCATGCGAGTGCCCCGCCCGAACATTGCACTATGAATGAGAAACGGAACCGGAACGCCGGTCCGCCACTATTCATTCACTTTGACAAATCGGATACGGCTATAAAATTAATTCTGGCTCAACGGCAGATTTAACGCCACTCTCACCTCATGCGAGTGCTCCGCCCGATCATTGCACTATGAAATTATAACACTACTTCCCGCGGCCACGCACCCCGCCAGCCCCGCTTGAAGTACTAAACCCAATACTATGAACGACAACGATTTTATCCAAGAATTTGCTACGGACGATCCGTCCTTTCCCCACCTGCCCCTCGACTGGAACGAGGACCTTTCTCTGGAGGAATACCTCGAACGCATGGAACGGCAGAGTGACAAGATCAAGAATGCTATTTAATTATTACATCACCCTAAATATTTACCTATGTCAAATCTAGAACTTCAATCCGTCAGCGGCGGGTATGGTATTCAACTCATCTGCGTGTTTCCGGGTGAGATTGAGCCTATCCCGTTTCCGTCTATACTTAGAAAGTCTAAGGTCTTACACGGGGACTCAGTACCTAAAAATCCCCCTCAATAAACAAAATTCTTAACTAATACCCCACTGCGTTACACTGAAGAACATCTTGGCTCATATCATGGAACCCAGATACATAATTAAAAACATTTCTAAACATCATAATTTTTTTCCAATGAAAAATCTAAATAATTCAGAATATCAGACTTTATTCGGAGGCAGCTGTCCATATTGCGATGGTAGAGATGCCGGCGAAGCTGTGCGAAGTTGGTTTGGCTGGTTATTCTCCAGCATGCATGAAGGCATGATGATGACTAATGAAGCTCTTAGCCACGGTAAATAACTTTTTAATTCACTTTCACAAATCTATTATGAAAACATTACATAATGAGGCCATCTCAAATATTCGAGGTGGGGAATTCAGCCTTGGGGTTACTATCCTGGCATTTGCAGTCGGCTATGCTCTCAAAGAGTATACATCTGGATTCTGGGATGCAGAGAATGTAGAATATTAAAATCACAGTCATGAAAGCACTTAAATCATCGGAATTAGAAATTTGCACGGGAGGAGGCAGTAATCCATTTCGAGTGCTGGGAGCACTCACACGAGGATTCTTCAACGGCCTCTTCGGAACTGACACACCCATAAGTTGTGATGAAAACAACGACTGTTCGAAACCAGTATAAATAATCAGCCGCACATCCTAATCTAACTTCCTGGATGTGCGGCTTTTCTTATATTTGTACAAAACAATTCATCAATGAACGATCCAATACAGTGGATATACTATTTTATCCCTATTCTGATAGTTGCCGCCTTAGTCTTCTTCTTTCTTCGGTCGAGAAACAGAAACACGCCCTAGTTCTTTTAGGCAACGGGGCTAGAAGAAAATCTTTTCTCTATGAAGTTAAGTCAAATTAAGATTTTAGCCTTAGAGGTCCTACTTAGAACAAATCTAAAATTATGATTTCTCATATATGGTCTAACCGAAGGCTGCAGTCGTACTTTGTGAGTTGCCAAACAATTCAAATACGACTCAACAATCTTCTCGGTTGACCAAGAGCCAGTCGGACCAAATTGAGCCTTTTCTTTCAGTACAGCACAAACCCAAGCATAGCCTGTACGACGTTTTTGATGACATCCTGCGGCTTACGTGGGCAGGGTTCCAGTGCTGCAGTCAGAGACTGCGTCGCACAGCGCGGTCGGAGACCACCCCCACCCTACCGCAACAAATACCCCCACATTCGCTCCACCTCACAAACCGTGAAGTTGAGTTGCGAACCATACCCCATGACCAGCTGCCGCTGACTCCCCCCGAAGCAATTTACCTTATCGCTGCCGTGGTTGTGGTCGACGCAGTCGCCGAAGCACTCCTCCAGGGGGTCGAAGCCCTGGCCGGCGCAGGGGTTGTCGCACTTGAAGGTATGGTCGAGGGTGAGGGTGTGGCCGATCTCGTGGGCCAACTGGCGGGCCGGCGACCAGGTATCCTGGCTACCGGCAAGGTAATTCTGTAGTACGTTGTAAATGTAGATCGTCTGGCTGCCCACGCCCCCCGTGGCGGCACTCGGCGGACGGGCACCGGGGTAATGCTGGAAGATCACATTGTACACGTCCGGGATCCGCCGCGGCCGCTCGCCGTGGGCGTAGAAGTAGGCCCGCTCAAGGGTCTTATCCAGCTGGCGTGCTTCCGCGAATCGAATCCTGGTATCCTTACTGGGCTCGTAATCCAGCATGCTGTAGCGGAAGCGACCGTTGAGCTCCCGCATCACGTACCAGATCAGGATCTCCGCCCGCAGCTTTTCGTTGTTCCCGTAGGCCAGCAGCAAACTATCCTGCCCCTCGGCCAGGAAGTTGCGGCCGTCCGGCAATCCGACGAAGTGGAAGGCCAGGCGCAGGGTGGTGTCCGGGAGTTGCTGGATCTCCTCGATGCTCAGGCGGCCCACCGTATCCGACTGGCCGCGAAGCGAGCTACCGGCCAGTAACCCGAGCACCAGCAGGGAAAGCATCCGTATGGTGGCCACTACTTTCATTATCCCAAAGGTAAGCCCCTACCGCAGCCCGGGCTGTTGCCCGCACGACGCACCGGCGGAGAATCGCTACCGCCGGGTCGCAACCTTTCCCACGCGGTGACCTTCTAGACGGGTATCCCCTCTCCCCCACCGCTTTGCCATGAACGATTTCGACTTTGCCGACGGCCTGCTTATGCTGATCCCGATAGCCACCTTTTTCGCGATCTGTTATTTCCTGTTCAAGTTCCTGTACCACAACGGACGCCGGTAGGCCATTATGCCTCCTCGATCAAGCCGCGATCGCGGGCGTAGCTGACCAGATCCATGGCCCGCCTGACACCCGCCTTCCTCATCATTTTCTTTCGGTGGGTCGATACCGTGTTGTAGGTGATAAACAGCGAATCGGCAATCTCCCGGCTACTATGCCCGCGCGCCACCAGGCGCAGTACGTCTAGCTCCCGATCCGAAAAGACCACTTCTACCTGCGGCTGATAAACGACCGTTTCCAACGGGGAGGTCGTGCCGCCCTCCGTGGTCATGGATACGGATAGCGTACCGGATTTACGGGGGGAAAATGCACTGACGTCCGTGACCACGACGATGTCGACCAACAGGTTACCGGATGAATCCGCGCAAACAACCGTCTGGTGAAAGGCAAGCCAAACGCCACGATCGTCGCTGGTCTGGCAGCGCAGGAGGTAGGAGAAGTGCAGGTCGCTCCGCTTTTCCGGCGGCGTGGTCCGTACGGTATGGCGGACGTGCTGGCGAATTTTGAGGAAGGATCGGCGATCGGGAGCCGAAATGGCGGCCGTGATGGCCTCCAATCCCCGTCGCTGCCAGTCATCGTGTCGGTAACCCAGTACCCGCCGAATACCCTTACTCAGGAATTTAAAGCGTTGGGTACGGTAGTCGGTCGCGTAAACAAACACGTGGGATTGGTCTAGCACGCCGGCAATATCCCCGATCAGGTCGGAGCGGATTTCGGGTGGTATACCATACGCGTGTTCGTCTTCGCTCTTCCGCTTGGAGGAGTCGTGGTGCATGGTGTTGTTCGCTTTGTATTCTGCCCCGGCTAATGGACCGGGACGCACGGTTCAGGTTAGGCTCTCTACCGAGCCTTCCATCCGTTCATGCCGTCCGACTGCCAAACGTTACCCGACGAAACTATTTTTTTGCCATGTGTTGCGCCAGGCGTCCGAAGAAGTCCCCTACTTCGCGACCGTCCAGCAACGCGTGATGGCCGTGGACCGATACCGGCATCTGGAGGCTACCGTCCCGACGGGTCATCTTTCCCACGCTGATCTTCGGGCAGCTATCCGGATGACGGAACTGCCGAGCGTGACTGAGGGCGGTGAAGTCTACCCAGGGCACCGCGCTAAAGTGGATAACGTCATCACCGGCCACACCCACGTTCAGTCCTGAAGTGGCCGCAATGCGGTCGATTTCCCGCTGCGCTCCCTGGGCAAACTCGACGAAGTCAGTCCGGAAGGGGATACGGGAAAAATCAAAGGTGCCATCCGGCCGGTTAATGGTGGCCGAAGCGTGGACACTGTCGTGTATCACTACCTGCTCTCCCCGGATCCGGTAGCGAAAGGCCTCCACCTCGTTGACCGCCTTCATCACCGCGTGCAGGTAGGTCAGGAAAAAAGACTGCCCCCGTTCGCGCGACTGTTCGTAGGCCGCGGTACAGTCCACGCGCGTCGTAATACCGAAAAAGGGCTCCTCGAACTCCCGAAAGAAGGCGTAGTGTTCCCGACGGTTCCATCCTTCCAAATCCAGCAGGGTCACGGCAGCAGTTTAAAGATGTCGCTAATTACGCCAGCCTTCAGCAGGCGCGGGTACGCCTCGTCGAAGGTGGCCTCCTCATGCGCCCAGGTGGTGTGGAAGGGTACATGAACGGCGTGACCGCCCAATTCGAGCACGGGGAGAATATCGGATTTCACCGAGTTGCCGACCATCATAAATTCTTCGGCGCGGCAATCCAGGTGCGCGATGAGGCGCTTGTAATTGCTCGTCTGTTTGTCACTCATCACCTCGATATGGTGGAAGTGTTTTTCCAGGCCCGACTTAGCCAATTTTCTTTCCTGATCCAGCAGGTCACCCTTGGTCGCCAGCACCAACCGGTAGTCGGAGCCTAGCCGGGCCAGCGTATCCTCTACCCCGTCGAGCACTTCGACCGGCTTCTGTAACATCTCCTTACCGATCGCCAGGGCACGCTCGATCAGCGAGGCCGGGGCCTTGCCGTCCGTAACACTCAGGATGGTTTCGACCATGGACAGCGTAAAGGCCTTGATGCCGTAGCCGTACAGGGGTAGATTGGCGATCTCGGTGGCAAACAGCTCCCGGTGCACGGTATGGTGCGGAAGGTAATCTTCCAGTAACCCGCAGAAGGCTTCCTCCGCTTCCCGGAAATAGGGCTCGTTGACCCACAGGGTATCGTCGGCATCGAAGGCGATGGTGCAAATCCGGTTCATGCCGAAATGTAAGCAGCTTAGCCGAAAGTCTAGGTCAGCCGCCGGGCTTGCGCGGCATACCTGATGCGATGCAACCAGCCGCGCGTGGGATCCGTAGTCTGTTGCCACCAGGACACCTTCGCACCGGAAAGCTCCCGGATCACGGTGTGCAGGTTACAAAAGACGGCGTAGGGAGTAGCGCGGAGGGCGGTGATCGTCCACCAGCCGGCCACCAGCGAGTGAGCCGTGCTCTTCAACAGTCGGCGGCGGGCGCAGCCCTGACAGGCGATCTCTGATTTTTCGTGAATACGGTGCTGAACCACATAGGCCGTCACCCGGCGGTGCGTATAGCTGACCAGGTCGTCTTCGCGGTGGCAGTAGTGACAGGTCGAGGAACGGATACTCTGCATCACCTCCGAGAGTCGCATTTTTTCCAGCGCTCGGCGCAATGCTATACTATCGTGAAGGGGATCGTCCGTTTCTTCCTGCTCCAGAAAAGCGTTTTCGAGCCTACGCCGCAGATGCGGTGTAAGCTCGATTCGTTTTGGTTGTTTTCGCAGCAGGCGCGATACGGTGAATAAACTGGAGTAAGAAAAGCGTGTGGTTTCAATAGGTTTCATGAGAGACAACTGGTAGTAAATAGAAAACCCGTCTCAGATTGTCCACCACCTGCGTTACTCCGGGCTTGCAGTACAAATGCCCGGTTCCGGCGTACGCGAATGCGTACGCTGACATGGGTAAATGTTTTGCTGAAGGGTTGACTTGGAGTAATCGCGGCCACGGTAACCGTCGACTGTAACACTAAGATAGGGGCATATTGAGTCAGATTCCTAATATAAAGCCCGCCCGTGAGGGAACGGTCATGTTTTTAGCGGGAACGGTGACCTTCGTATCTTTGACCTTCTCCCGATCTGTATGCGCACCGCCATCTTCCTGCTTTCGGCCGGAATCACGCTGTTTTTACTCAAGTCGTGTTCCCCGGAACCGGACGACAAGGCGCTTTTTACCACCAACTGCAGCTCCTGCCACCGGCTGGTAGAGCCCGCGCTGTTGCCAAAATCCGTCTGGGAGAACCGTGTATTACCCGAAATGGCCGCCCGGATGGGTATCCGCACCCTCGGCTACGACCCGGCCATTCAACTCCCGCCGGGGGAGTACGATCTGGCCCGCGCCCATGGGTTTTATCCCGACGTGGCCACCATCGGGCTGGAAGACTGGGAGGCCGTGCGCCGCTACGTGCTGGCTCACGCACCCGACACCCTTCCCCTCCCGCCCCCCGTTTCCCTCCACCCCCTGGAAGGCTTCACCCCCCGCTCGCTGTCGCTGGACGACCGTGACGGCTCCCTGGTGTCCTATATCGGTAAGGGCACCGACGGACTGATCGTAGGTGACGGCTACGGTCAGCTCGCTAGCCTCACCCCCGACAACCGGTTGGACACCCTGATCAGCTTGCGCCTTCCGCTGGTGCACTTCACGGCCGGCGATCGGGATTCCCTCCTCCTGGAGATCGGCAACATCTACCC
>JBASAV010000051.1:0-3788 GCA_049650785.1 Lewinella sp.
GGACTACACCCTGAGTGGACGATACCTGCGGTGGACGGGGCTACCCGTACCTGATTCTATTCTCCTGCGGTACCGCGCCCTACCCTTTACGCTCGACGAGCGGGTGGCTTTACTGGATAGCAGTCAGCTCCGCCGGGAAGAGGCCGGATTAGTTATCGGGGCCTACGATCCGTACGTGCGGTTGGGGCTGCTGGACAACGATACGAAGGTGCAGACACGGGGCAGCTTTAGCCGGGCGATCAGCTTCGGGAACCGGCAGGACCTGGTACTGAACTCGGCCTTCAATCTGCAACTCAACGGGGAACTCGGGAATGGAATCGAGGTGGCGGCGGCCATTACCGACGAGAACCTGCCCATTCAGCCCGAAGGAACCACCCAGCAGCTGCGGGAATTCGACCGCATCTTCATCCAGCTACGGAAAAACCGGAGTCAGCTTACGGCCGGCGACTACGAACTGCGCAATCCGGACGGCTACTTCATGCGCTACTACAAGAAACTGGAGGGTGCCACCTTCACCACCGTCGCGGGTAACGAAGAAGACGGTGAGCGCTGGGAGAACAGTGCCAGTATTGCCGTGGCCCGTGGCCAGTTTATCCGCCAGAATATCACCCCGGGGGAGGGCAACCAGGGCCCATACAAGCTCACCGGGGATGGGGAGCAGCGTTTCCTGATCATCCTGGCGGGTACGGAGCGGGTGTTCCTGGACGGGGAGCTCATGCAGCGGGGACTCGACGCTGACTACGTGATCGATTACAACCTGGCGGAACTAACTTTTACGACCCGGCGCCTCATCACGCGTGACGTACGCATCACGGTCGAATACGAATACGCCGATCAGCGGTACCTACGTACCCTTACGGCAGGAAGCAGCCGCTATACCAGGGGACGGATCACCGGTTACGTGAACCTCTACTCGCAGCAGGACAGCAAAACCGCCACCGGCGACCTCCAACTGACGGCCGAACAACGGCGCGCTTTAAGTCTGGAAGGGGACAGTCCGGACGGCATCCCGGTGAGTAGTCTCGACACCCTCGACGGGCGGGAGGAATTACGGGCCACCTACCAACTCCGTGACACCACCCTACCCTGCGCCCCGCAGATGCCGTATTTGATAAGTAGTAACGACGCGGACTTAGGTCGCTACGTCGCCACCTTCACCGACCGGGGACCGGGGGGCGGACCCTACCGGCTCGACCCCGACCGGCCGGCCAACGAGCGGGTGTACATCTTTGTAGGCTACGACGAAGACTGTAATCCACTGGGTCGCTTCTCCCCGGAGATCGACCTGGTAGCCCCCCGTCAGCAACAACTCTTCAGTGCCGGTGGGGAATACCGCTTTGACGGGGAGGGCGCCATACGGATCGAAGGAAGCCGGAGCAACGTGGACCTCAATCGCTTCAGCGACATCGACCAGGCAGACAACGTGGGACACGCCCTGCGCGTGGACGCTGACCGCACCGTAGCGATAGGAACCGACAGCAGTGGCTGGGCCGTGGCCGGTCGCGGGCGGTACGAGTTCGTGGAGCAGACCTTCAACTTCATCAATCCCTACCGGTCGCCGGAATTCTACCGTAACTGGAACCTGAGCAACCGGCTCAGTACCATCCGCCCGGAGCAGCAAACGGAACAACTGATGGGCGGCGGACTGGGCCTGCTGCGGGCCGGTGTCGGGCGGCTTGACTACGACTACGAGCGCTTTGTACGGGGCGACGATTACCGGGGGCAGCGGCACGAGGCCATCCTGCAGGTAGACGTGGCGGGATGGCGGGCGGCGGGTGCGTATGGCCTGCTCGACAATGAGGATACCGAAAGTACGGGCACGTTTCGCCGTCCCAGCTTGCTGGTAAGTAAGGATTTTACGCAGCTGGGTGGCTGGGAAGTATCCGCGGCCTACGCCGGAGAAAAAAGCGTGCGACGGCCCCGCGCCACGGACTCCCTATCCCTACTCAGTTTTCAGTACGACCGCTACACAGTGGGCCTCTCCGCTCCGGCGAATGACCGCTACGCCTTCACCCTCAGCGGTAGCCAGCGGGACGATAAACTTCCCTCCGGCACGGAATTGACGCAGAGTACGTCGGCACGCGAAGTAACCGCCGAGGGGAAATACCAGGCCGTCCAGAACCTGCAGATAGGGGGTAATTTTACCTACCGGGCGCTGGACGTACCGGGGCAGGAATTGGTCGAGGACCGACCGAGCAGCACGGTCCTGGGCCGCCTTGACCTGCGCGCCGACGCCATAGAGCGAGCCTTCACCAGCCAGTCGACCTACCAGGTGGGTAGCGGACAGGAACCCCGGGTAGACTTTCAGTACCTCTACGTGGGCCCCGGCCAGGGACAGTACATCTGGCAGGACAGTCTGTACAACAACGACGGCCGGATACAACCGAACGAGATCGTGCTTTCCCCCTTCCCGGACATTGCCGACTACATCCGGGTGAGTGTTTTCAATAACGAGTTTATCCGCACCGACAACGTCAGCATCAACCAACGCTTCAACTGGGATCCCAGCCGGCTCTGGCGGGAAGCGGAAGGCATACGCAAGTTCCTGGGACGCATCGCTCTCAATACGGCCATCAACATCGACCGGAAAACGCAGGAGGACGAGGAAATTATGGCCTGGAACCCCTTTCAGTTGGCGGTAGCGGATTCTAATCTGGTGGCCCTGAATGTTCGTCGGCGGCACGGGCTGTTCTTCAACCGTGCGAACCCCCGCTACGACATTCAGCTCAGCAACGACGAGCAGCGCAATCGACGCGTGCTCACCACCGGCTACGAAAGTAGCCGACGCGAAGATTGGGAACTCCGCTTCCGCTACCGCCCCAACGACCAACTGAGTATCGAGGCGGCGGGCATCACCGGGCGGCGGGAAGCGGATTCCGAGCGCTTCAACGAGAAGGACTACAAGATCGTCTTTAACCGCATAGAACCCGGTGTTAACTGGCAACCCGGCGAATTCAGTTTCAACACGACATTGGTACTGGGCCGCGAAGAAAACGTCCTGCCGGAGATTGACGGCGAATACACCCTGCGCCGCGAAGCCCGCTTCACCGGCAACTTCCGCAACTGGATCAACGCCAGCTTCAACTGGGTACAGATCGACTTCGAGAACGGTCGCGCTGGCAGTCCGGTGGGCTTTGCCCTGCTCCAGGGCCTGCAACCGGGTCGAAACCTGCTCTGGAACATCAATCTCGTGCAGAACCTAGGGGAATACCTCCAACTGAACCTTATCTACGATGGTCGTCAGACGGGGGAAGCGGACGTGGTGCACGTGGGGCGGGCGCAGGTTACGGCACAGTTTTGAAGGGCACTGGTCCGCCGAGCGCTAGCTCGTGTGCCAAGTGCCCGGGTGGCAAGTATCGGCCATGTAGGGATTCGGACCCGCCGGCAGACCATCTCCGCTGGGCGGACGGCTAACGTTCCGTATTTTCATGCCTATGGCAAAGTCCCTCGTCGTGGTGCTGGTGCTACTGTTTCTGGCGCACGTCTGTAAGGGGATTTGTGATGACCTGCAGTTTCACTATGCCGATACTGTCTTCGCCACCTTCGACAACCAACGCTTCTGGGACCCCGCCATCAGTTGGGAGAATAAGTATGCCTCCGATGCGGAAGGCGAGTTGATCCGACCGCTGCGGGAGCGCTTTCCGGGCTCTTCCACCCTCTTCGTGGCGACTACGGATGCGTGGCACCTTCTGCAGGCTATCCAATATGCGCTTATCCGGCTGGCGATCGTGGTGTTGGTGTTTTCGCGTTTGCCGCCACCCCGGTGGGCGTATGCTGTGGGCCTGTAC
>JBASAV010000052.1:0-1587 GCA_049650785.1 Lewinella sp.
GTCCTCCGGCGATAATTCGACCATGCCCTTGCCGTACTCCCACGCGTGGACGGCCGTGATGAACTCCGCTACCTCCGCCCCGTAGGCGCCGATATTCTGTACGGGGGCGGCACCGATCGTGCCGGGAATGAGGATGAGGTTCTCCATACCCGGAAAGCCTTCCTCCAGCGTGTACCGGACGAATTGATTCCAGTCCGTACCGGCGCGTACCCGGAAGCGTCCCTTGCCATCCATGGATTCGATCCCACTGAGCAGAACGTGGACGGTCAGACCGGGTACTTGCTCTAACAGGACCAGGTTGCTGCCGCCGCCCAGTACGAGGGCCGGAGTTTGCTGAAAAGCTTCGTCGGACAATTGCGCGGTATCGGTCAGCGCTAAGTAGCGCTCGGCGATGGCCGGTAAACCGAAGGTATTGTAGCGTTGTAGGTTTACTCCCTCTCTCATTCGGCGAGATCGAATTGCAGGCGGGCCAGGGCGGAGTAGGCACCGTGGGGTCGTGTACTCAGCTCGCTGTGGGTACCGGATTCGACGATGGATCCGTTTTCGATCACATATATACGGTCTACATCCCGAATGGTAGCCAGGCGGTGAGCGATGATGATACTGGTGCGCCCTTCCATCAGGTTATCGAGGGCTCCCTGTACTACCCTTTCGCTCTCGGCGTCCAGGCTGCTGGTAGCCTCGTCCAGCAGCAAGATCTTCGGATCTTTCAGGATGGCCCGGGCGATAGCCACCCGCTGACGCTGTCCGCCGCTCAACTGGATACCGCGGTCACCCACGATCGTATCCATGCCCTCCGGAAAGCCATCGATGAAATCGAGGGCATTGGCCTGTTTGGCGGCCGCGCGAATCTCCTCCTCCGTCGCATTTAGCTTACCGTAGGTGATATTTTCCCGTATGCTGCCACCAAAGAGTAGTACCTCCTGGGGGACCAAAGCCAGACTTTGCCGGTAGGTTTCCAGGTCAAACTCGTCGATATTACGGCCATCGACGGTGATCTGCCCCCCCTGGACTGCATAGAAGCGAAGCAGCAGTTTAACGATGGTGGACTTACCGCTACCGCTGGCACCTACGAGCGCGATCTTTTCCCCCGGCGCCGCATAGAGGTCGATCCCCCGCAGTACGGTGACATCGGGGCGGGTGGGATAGGAAAAGGCTACATTTTCGTACCGGATGGCGCCCGCGAAAGGTCTTTTTTCCTGCGCTCCGTCGCCCGAAACCGCTTCCGCATGCTCGTATTCTTCGCTATCGAGAATGTCGATGACCCGGTCCGACGCTCCGAGGGCCGCTACAATTTCGGTGTAGAAGCTTCCCAGGCTGGCGATCGTACCTCCGATAAGGCCGGTGAAGACAACGAAGGAAAAGAGGTCGCCTACCGGCAAGTCGCCGGCCACGACCAGCAGGATGGCGCGGTAAACGATGTAAAACAGGGCGCCGAACATGACGGTCACGATGAAGGCCGAAAAGAGGCCACGCACGTTAGCGGTTCGGATGGAAATATCTACCGTTTCATCGATACTTCGTCCGTAGCGTTCCAGCTCGAATTCCTCGTTGGTATAGGCTTTCACCGTTGAAATACTCTGTAGG
>JBASAV010000053.1:0-10667 GCA_049650785.1 Lewinella sp.
GCGCAAGATCATGTTCGGCGAGAAGGTGGGCACGCTGGTGACCAATGTCTAGCAAAAAAACGTCCGCTGGTATCGCGGGATACCAGCGGACGCTCCTCCGATTACCGGGTTTACCTACCGGTCTACCCGTAATTTGCCGGTTCCGATCCCGGTACTTCCGCGCGTCAGGACGATGTACGTACCCACCCGCAAAACCGGTGTTACCGTAGTGCGGTAAGTCGGGTCACTGTATTGCTCCCGCCAGACTTCGCGGCCGTCGATCGACATGATGCGGAGGTCCGTAAACGACCGGGGACTTTCCACCGTGAAGACGTCACTTGTAGGATTGGGAAACAGCCCGATCGCTGCCGCCTGCGGTTCGCGGGTCAGGCCGGTAGACTGACACAGTGCGGAAGGCTCTCCCATATCCGTCGGGGGCGTAGTGCCGGGGTTGAGATAAAACTTATCCAGCAGAGCGCCATCTTCCCGGAAAACTACGGACAGGGTGTGCATACCGGAATCTAGGTAAAAGGTGACCGGATTAGCCGGATCACCGTCGTGGACATCGTCCCAGGCCCAGTCGGGGCCTCCGGTGATGCTGTTCCACAGGATCCATTCCCCGTCATCCATTCGGATCCAGAAGGAATCATCATTCGCGGAGGGTGCGGTTACCCGTCCGAAAAGGGTATAGCTGGTGGAATCGACTACGGTAAAGGACAGCACGATCTGATCGTCCGCCTCCTCGGACGCTGCATCCAGAATTTCCACGCCCGTTGCCGTAGCCGCGTACTGGCCGTTGGAAGCTGTCGCGTCTTCGGTTATGACCCAATTGGCGCCCACCGTACCGCACTCGACGTCCAGCCAAACGCCCGGGTCCACGTATTCATCGCTTCGCTGAATCGTCACCGATAGCGTGTCCGTAGTCCGGGCCCCGTCGTTATCCGTCACCGCCAGTATGAATTCGTAGGTCCCCGGTGCCAACGCTACGGAGTCCATGGCTTCCGCGGAGACCTGCTCTCCGGCAAGTGACCAGTTGTAGCCCGCGATAGTTCCGTCCGCATCCGTACTGCCACTGGCATCTAGATAGACCATCAGAGCCAGGGTATTCAGACTATCGGTCAGCGTCTGATCAGTACCGGCATCCGCTACCGGTGGCGTGTTATCGACCGCTCCGGCGTTGCCCGTGTAGGTCGTGAACGTCACGATGCTGTTGGCCGGAAGGCTAACGGCAAATTCCCCATCCGTCACCGGGTAGGTACCCATCGGTTCCAAGCTGCTGGTGGCGGAAGTCGCGTAGCCGGTGAACTCACTGTAGGCAGACGTACCAAGATCCATGTCTAGGCTCAAGGCATTGCCGCTGGGGTTTATCGCCACGACCACCATGGTCGTATCGGTCTTATAGGCGGTGATGTCCGCTCCGGTGGAGTGGGCGACATCAACGCGAACGGCACCCGGCCGGATGAATTTGGCGAAGTGGGTCATGACGTAGCCGCGCTTGGAGATGTTACCGTCATCCTGGATTAGGCCGTAGAAGCGACGTATGTACCACCAGATATAGGCATTGAAATTGGCCTGCATCGTGCCCGACACCTCGGTACCGACCGCCAGCGCGTTCGGCCATTCGTTGGCGTCGGTGTTGCTGTCGGTGTAGTGCTCGGTCATCCATACCTCCTTCCCCTTTTCCCGGGCCAGGGGATAGTCCCGGATCGTAGCCCCGTAGAGGTGTCCGCCCACGATGTCCAGGTTTTGCCCCGCCACGGGATCATTGAGGATGGGATCGGTGTAGGCGTGGTTGAAGCCCAGGGCTTCGGAGGCGACCAGGTTGATCCCTTCGAATTTGTCGCCCTGCTCCTTGACGAAGGTCAGCAACTGTTCGGGCGACCAGTCGCAGGATTCGTAGGTGGCGCCCGCCCAGTCCGGCTCGTTTTGCACCGAGATAGCGTGCAGGGGAGCTCCGTTCGTTTCCATGAAGTCGGCGAAGCCCATCAGGTGCTCGGCGTAATCGTCGTAGTATTCCGGTAGAAGCTCACCACGGACGATATCGTTGTTGGTTTTCATATTGACCGGTGGCGACCAGGGGCTAGCCAGGATGATCGCCCCGAGATTGTGGGCCTGCCGCGCTACCGGCACCTGTAGCTCGTAGATGCCGGAATCGGAAGGGGCTTTGATCCGGAGAATGCTCAGCCCCATCTGCCCGGGCTCGTTGCCGAAAGCCTTATCGACCACGGAGGAATCCAGGTTAGCGATCCAGTCGGGCATGTTGACGCCACCGAAGCCGGTGATGGTCTGGTGTTCCGTAGCGGGGTCGATGATGACCTGCTGGGCGGAGATTATACTCGGCACTAGCAAGCAACAGCAAATAACCCCCAGGAACTGGCGGGAAAAAATAAAAGTCATTTTCACAATTAATCGACTTAAGTAGGTTACGCCGGAACCAAAGCACCAGGTGGCTTTGGCCCGACAAATGGGTAAAGGCAAATAAGATTAGGGTACCTGGCGAAGGCCGTCGATCATCCGGTGGATGGACAGCGGGTTCTTATCCCGCAACGCGGGTGGCAATAATTGGTCGGGGAAATTCTGAAAGCAAACCGGGCGTGCAAAGCGTAAAATGGCCCGCGTCCCCACCGAAGTGGTCCGGCTATCGGTCGTGGCGGGAAATGGCCCCCCGTGCACCATCGAGTGGCATACTTCCACGCCCGTCGGGAAATTGTTGACGATCAAGCGGCCGGCTTTTTGCTCCAGGATCGTGATGAGGTCCCGGTGCTCCTCCAGGTCCTGCGGCGTACCGAAGAGTGTGACGGTGAGGTGACCGCCTAGCCGACGGGCGCTCTCCAGTAGTTGCTCCCGCGATCCGCCGCTGAGCAGCACGCTGGACGGACCGAAAACCTCCTCCTCCAGGTCCGTATCGTCCAGGTAGCGATCGATCGAAGCGGCAAACAAGCGGGCCTGCCCGGTATATCCGCTGTCGCCCGTATTACCCTCACCGACCAATTCGACCCGGTCGGCCCCGCGCAGGCGGTCAACACCCGTCTCGTAGGCATCGCGGATCCGTTCATTCAGCATGACGGCCGCGTCTACCCCGGTGAATTCCTTCGCAACGGCCTGGGTGAAGGCGTCCGTGTCGCCGTTGGGTGGCAGGAAGACCAGCCCCGGGTTCGTACAGAACTGCCCGACGCCCAGGGTGACGGACTGCGTTAATCCCTTGGCAATCTCCTCCCCTCGCTCGCGCAGGGCATTCGGCAGGATAAAGACCGGATTGGAACTTCCCATTTCAGCGTAGACGGGGATCGGCTGTTTCCTTTCGTTGGCCGCCCGGAACAGCGCGGTCCCGCCTCCGTAGGAGCCCGTGAAGCCGACTGCCTGAATGGCCGGGTGTTTGACCAACCACATTCCGCTATCGTGTTCGTCACCCTGGATCAGGGAAAAGACACCGGCGGGTAGTTGAGCCTTCTGCACCGCGCGGTTGATGGCCGTGGCGATCAACTCACAAGTACCCGGGTGGCTGGGATGCCCCTTTGCCACCACCGGGCAGCCGGCGGCCAGGGCGGAAGCGGTATCCCCTCCGGCCACCGAAAAAGCCAGCGGGAAATTGCTGGCCCCGAAGACGGCGACCGGGCCGAGCGGCCGCAGCATGGACCGGACGTCCGGTTTGGGCAGGGGTTCGCGTTCGGGGTTCGCGCGGTCGATGCGGGCGTCGACCCAGGAGCCTTCCTCCACCACGTCGGCGAAGAGGCGCAACTGGTTAACGGTCCGCCCCCGCTCCCCCTGGATTCGGCCGGCGGGAAGGCCCGACTCCGCGCAGCAGCGCTCGACCAGCGTATCGCCCAGTGCCATGATTTCGTCGGCGACGGAGCGCAGGAAATTGGCCCGTTCAGCGGGAAGCGTGTCGCGGAAGGTCAGGAAGGCCCGTTCAGCGGCGCGCGCGGCCCGGTCGACCTCGGACTCCGTGGCAACATAAAAATCAGTGGGTAATTGCTCACCGGTAGCGGGATTAACGCCACGGAAGGTTCGGGAGCCGGTAGCGCTGGCTTCGCCGGCTAAATAGTTCTTTCCTGTCAGGGTCATTTTACAGTGTTTATCAAAGTTCCAATCGGACCGATGGTGATCCTTATCTCGTCACCGCTGCGGAGGGTAAAATCGCCGTCCGGAATGATACCCGTCCCCGTCATCAGCAGACAGCCGTGAGGGAAGGTGCATTCCCGAAACAGGTACTCCACCAGCTCCTCGGGCTGCCGCTTCATCTGCTCCAGGGTGGTTTCCCCAGTGAACACAGCCATACCGCTGCGCCTCACTTCCATGGCGATAACCGTAGACGGGGGGAGCGGATCCGGGGTCACGTAGATACACGGTCCCAAGCCCGCACAGGCGTCATATGTTTTGGCCTGCGGCAGGTAAAGCGGGTTTTCCCCTTCGATGCTCCTGGAGCTCATGTCGTTGCCGATGGTGTACCCTACGATCTTACCCGACGAGGTAATGACCAGCGTGAGTTCCGGTTCGGGGACGTCCCAGGTGCTGTCTTTACGGATATGTACCTGACCGCCGCTCGCTACGGTGCGGGCGGGCGTAGCCTTGAAGAAGAGTTCCGGCCGGTCGGCGGCGTACACCCGCTCGTAGAAGGTCCCGCCACCGGCTTTCTCCGATTCCTCTTGGCGGGCCATTTTGCTGTTGAAGTAGGTTACCCCGCTGGCCCAGACTTCCTGTCCGCCAAAGGCTACGCTCAGCAGGGTACGCTCTTTAGCCTGCGCTCCGGCGCCCACGTCAGCTTCGGCTATGGACACCAGCTTATCATAGAGATTGTCATCGTTGACGAAGCGGTCCCATTACGCATCTATGGGGAAGGTCTTGCCTTCCCGTTCCCGACTGATGCCGTCAGTTGTACGGTAGAGTTTCATAGAGTGTGTTTGTTATCCGGCTACGAGGTAGATCAGGAAAAGGGTGATCGCCGCCGATAGCCCCAATACGAGGGAGGAAAGCGTCATAAATCGGTAGCCCATCTTGACATCCATACCCGACAGCCGGGTAACCACCCAGAAAAAGCTGTCGTTGGCGTGGGAAACCACCGCCGAACCCGCTCCGATGGCCACCACCACCAGCGCCCGGCTCAAATCCTCGGTGAAACCCAGGTCGGGTAGCATGGGTGCCATGATGGAAGCTGTCGTGATGAGCGCAACGGTCGAAGATCCCTGCGCCGATTTGATAGCCGCCGCCAGGATGAAGGGGAGCCAGATATTCATATGCAGACCGGCCAGCGCGTCGCCCAGAATACCGGCAATGCCCGAGTCCCGGAGAATCTGTCCGAAAACCCCGCCCGCCCCCGTGATGAGTAAAATGGATGCCGCCCCGGTGAGCGCCTTGCCGATCCAGCCATCGGTGGAGAACATCTCCTTGCCGAGGCGGCGGGGCAACAGCAGGCACAGCAGACAGCCGATAGTCAGCGCAATGAAGGGTTCGCCCAGGAAAAACACGATCCGGGGAGCCAACGGCAGGGTGCCGTACGCTTCGGCTTCGAAGCCGCCGAAAGCCGCGAGCATGGAGCGGACTACGATCAGCACGATGGGAACGAAAATGGGGACGGAGGAAAGCAGCGCACCCGGTGCGTGCCTCAGCCGGTCATCAATATCGGCACGCGACAACTCGGGATCGGGATCGATATAGGTTGGGGCCACGAAGCGTTGGATGAACAGCAAACACGTCCCAAGCGAAACCAGGCTGACGGGTATACCGAGTAGCAGCACCATCCCCAGGTCCGCCTCCAGGTAATAAGCCGCCGCGATGGGGCCCGGAGTAGGCGGCACCATGGTGTGCGCGGCCATGAGTCCCATAGCCAGGGCGATGGCGGTACCGGCCAGCGAAAGGCCGGCCTTCTTCGACAGACTGCGGTTCAGCGGCGCAAGCAGCATAAACCCGCTATCGGCAAAGACCGGAATCGAAACTACCCAACCGATCAGCCCCATGGATAGGGTAACCCGTTTCTTCCCGGCCATCCGCAGCACCCGGTCCGCCAGCGCGTAGGCCGCCCCGGTATTCTCCAGAAAGACCCCGATGATCACGCCCAGGATGATAATCAGCCCGATACCGCCCAGCGTATTGCCAAAGCCCGTGTTCACCGAGGCCACCACCGCATCGAGCGGCATTCCCGCCAAGATACCGTAGCCGATTGCCACCAGCATGAGCGCCACGAAGGGGTGGACAGCCAATCGCGCGGTCAGAAGAATGATCGCGGCGACGCTAAGCAGCAGGAGCAGGACGGTGAGCATGGTGGCTTAGTGTAAGTCTCGGTCGACGGTAGCCCCGGACTTCCCGGTGAGAATATCGAGATCGGCACCCAATTCCGCTTGCTCCACATGATCCAGGTAGATGCGCACGTAGCCCCGGGTGGCAAGGGGTTCCGGCGGCGTCCAGGCAGCCTTGCGTCGTGCCAGTTCGTCGTCGCTGATCTCCAACCGCAATAAGCGTTTCTCCACGTCCAGCGTGATCAGGTCGCCGTTCTCCACTACGGCCAGCGTACCGCCTACGGTAGATTCCGGGGAGACGTGCAAGACCACCGTCCCGTAGGCCGTTCCGCTCATCCGCCCGTCGGAGATGCGGACCATATCCTTGACGCCCTGCTTGAGGATCTTCTCGGGTAGGTCGACATTACCGACCTCGGGCATGCCGGGGTATCCCTTCGGTCCGACGCCTTTGAGTACGATCACGCAGTCCGGATCGATATCCAGGTCGGGGAGGTCGATACGGGCGTGGTAATCTTCCATGCTTTCGAAGACCACGGCTCGTCCCGTATGCTTCATCAGGTGGGGAGTGGCGGCGCTCGGCTTGATGACGGCTCCGTTTTCGCAGAGATTACCGCGTAAGACAGCAATGCCAGCGTTGGTCTGCAGCGGAGCATCCCGCCCCACGATCACGCCCTCGTTGTAGCACTTCGCGTCCTGGTAATTGGCGTCCAGCGACTGACCGCACGCCGTAATCACGTCGCGGTGCAGCAGGTCGCCGAGTTCCTTCATCACCACGCCGAGTCCGCCGGCGTAGTAAAAGTCTTCCATGAGAAATTTGCCAGAGGGCATCAGGTTGACCAGCAGGGGAACGCCGCTACCGAGGCGGTCGAAGTCGTCGAGGGTCAGGTCGACCCCGATCCGGCGGGCGATAGCGGTGAGGTGGATGATCAGGTTGGTACTGCCGCCCACCGCGGCGTTGGTCACAATGGCGTTTTCGAAGGCCTCGCGGGTCAGGATCTTAGACATGGTCAGGTCCTCCTTCACCATCTCCACGATCCGGCGACCGGACAGCTGTTGCATCACCCGCTTGCGCGAATCAGCGGCGGGGATGGAGGCGATGCCGGGCAGGGTCAGGCCCAGAGCTTCGCTCATCACGGCCATGGTGGAGGCGGTCCCCATGGTATTGCAGTGACCGATGCTGCGGGCGGCACATATCTCGGCTTCGCGCATGTCCTCGGCACCGAAGTCATCGTTGGTCTGCTTCTCCTTGATCATCCAGTTGAAGGAGCCGGAGCCGATGGTCTCCCCCCGGAAGCGCCCGTTGAGCATCGGTCCGCCGGGCACCACGATGGTGGGGAGGTCCACGCTGCACGCGCCCATGATGGTCGAAGGGGTGGTTTTGTCGCAGCCGGTCAGCAGCACGACGCCATCGAGGGGATTGGCCCGGATCGATTCCTCCGTATCCATACTCGCCAGGTTGCGGAAGAGCATGGTGGTGGGGCGCATGATGGTTTCCCCGAGCGACATCACCGGAAACTCCAGCGGAAAACCGCCGGCCTCGATGACCCCCCGCTTCACGCGTTCGGCAACCTCCCGCAAGTGACCGTTGCAGGGGGTAAGTTCGGACCAGGTGTTACAAATACCGATGATGGGCTTACCGCGGAAGTAATCGTCGGGATAGCCCTGGTTGCGCATCCAGGAGCGGTGGACGAAGCCCATCTTATCGTTGCCTCCGAACCATTCCTGGCTGCGGAGGTCTTTCTTGTCTTTTTGCATAATCGAATTCAATATAGGCCTCCGGCCTCACGGTCGGCTACCGGGGATCTTCAACAGCACTTCGACCAGCGGCTTGGGGCTTAGGTCGCGGTTATAGGGTAGCACGTAGTTCGTCCGGTTGGGGATGGGGTAATCGTTCTTCCACGACATATCGTCGTGTACTCCCCAGAAGGTGACGCGATCGATATTGTCCCGCTTCCGGTAGAAGATCTCGAAGAGCTCGCGGTAGCGGTCGGTGAGCTGTTGCTGGACAGTATCGGGCAGCCCTTCTGCGTAGGGATCGAGGTATTCCTTGAATTCCTCCAGCTGAAACTGCGGGTGCATCATGCCGGTACCGATGATCTGGCCCTCACGGGTGAGCGGTAGCACGTCCACGTCCAGCTCGGTGACCATCACCTTGACACCCAGGGCGGCGAAGGAATCGATGGCCGCTTCGATGTATTCGTTCTTCGGGAAGTTGAGCCCCCAGTGGCCCTGTATACCAATGCCGTCGATGCGGATACCCTCCTCCTGCAGCATGCGGACCATCCGGACGATACCGTCGCGTTTGTCGGGGCGCCAGGCATTGAAATCGTTGTAGTAGAGTTCGGTGTCCGGGGCATACTGTTCGGCGTAGCGGAAGGCCAGTTTGACCAGCGTGTCGCCGTTGCCGATGCCTTCCACCCAGGTAGTGGGGCGGTAGGAACCGTCGTTGTCGATCACTTCGTTGACCACGTCCCAGGCGTCCACTTTCCCGGCGTAGCGACCGGCGACCGCCTCGATATGCGACCGCAGCCGCTCGGCCTGTTGTTCGGGGGTGTTCGGCTCACCGGCCTCGTTTGTGAAGAACCACTCCGGCGTTTGGTTGTGCCAGATAAGGGTGTGCCCTACGAGGAACATATCATTCGCCTGGCCAAACTCGATAAACTCGTCCGCCGGTCCCCACTCGTACTGGCCGGGTTGCGGATTGATCAGCGCGGCCTTCATGACATTTTCGACCGTGATGGCGTTGAACTGCTCGCGGACGATGGCGGCCACCCCGGAATCCTGCCCGGAAGTAATCCCCGGATTGACGGCCGTGCCCACCAGGAAGGCGTCCTCGTAAACGGAATATAGGGGAGGTGATGCAGAGCCATTCTCCTGCGCTCCGGCGCAATAGGAATAAAGCAGCATGCTTAACAGCAGGAAAAAACGCACGTTGACCATACCGGTAAAATAGGGAAAAAGTGGATTTACACAATCGAATGCGCGAGTTGGTTATTGGCGAGCCCGCTCATAGTCCATGATCGCTCGCCCCAGGCGGCCGAAGAATGGCAACCCGTCCTCCTCGTATTCGTAGGCGCCGTCGTTATAGATCCGGTTGGCGTTGGTGTGAATGGTACCGGCCAGGATGAACTCCACGTCGCCGTCGGTGATGTAGGCGACGTCCGTCAGGTAACCGTACGCCCAGCCTACTTTATTCGAGATGCGGACATTATCGGGAATCCGAACCCCCTCTGGTTGATCACCGTACATCCAGAACTTGACGTAATTGTCCGCTTCCGCGTACCGGGGCGAGGTACTTTCCCGCGGACGCTCGGACATGGCCATACGAAGCAGTGCATAGTCGGCGGAATCCAGCCGAAAAGGATCCGCAACGGCTTCGGGCAACACGAGGCGCACGAGGATATCGTGCAAGTTGCGCAGCGAGAGGTAATTCTTATGGGTGAAGTCGAAGGCACCGTCGATCAGGGTATCGTTGCGGGTGTATCCCACGCCCCTTTCCTGATCCCGGACCCGGGGTAACGCATCGTAGTAGGGGTCATGGCGCTCCCCTATCTGGTAGAGCGTCTCGTACCCTTCGGCAAAGCGCACGGGGTTGAGGTAGGCGTGGCTTTCGGTATCAAATCCAGCCACCCCCACCCGGTGCAGGAGGCGGCCGCCGGTAATGCCGACGCGGTGCAGGGCATCGTTGATGTACGTAGGGCCCAACCACTCGAAGAGGCGGTTGTAGGCATCGTTGTCGCTGACCAGGAAGATCTTACGGACGTATTGCGCTATACTGGGCAAACCGGTCACGCTACTGGTATCGGAGGAAACAGCTGTTTGCGGCGCGGCGCTGGAAGTAAGCCCTTTTCCGTGAAACATGGGCGTTTCTTCGTCCATGCCGCTTACCCCCAGTTCGTGGAGCCGTTGCAGTGCCAGGGCGGCCACGGGCATCTTGACGGAGCTGGCGGGGTAAAAATACTGGGTGGAATCCGCCCCCCACCGATGGGTGGTGAGCCGGACGGAATCGCCGCTCCGGTCGATCCGGGTGTAGAGCACCTGGATCTCGAAACTATCTACCCCGTCGATCCATCTACTCAGACTGTCCCGGTTATCCAGCACTATTTCCTCCAGTACGTTGGTCTGTCCCGCGAGCCGACTCGCCAGCGGACCAAGTACCCAGAGCAGCAACAGAGGAGGGAGGCAGCAGATATGGCGCATCGGGCGGAGCAATTGTGGAATGATCATCGGGCTATCCTGTAATATGCGGTTTTCCCATTTAGGTTTGTGGGTAACCAGGACCTCGATAAAACCCGCGTTGAGCATCCATAGACATGCGTCCGGAACCGAAAACACGGTACGTAGAAAAGGTCACCACCCGGAAGAACGGACTATTCGTTTACGATCTCCACGTAGTCGAACACGGCGGTATTGGAGGAGCTTTCACCACGGGCGGTAGCGTACAGACCGTACATA
>JBASAV010000054.1:0-8653 GCA_049650785.1 Lewinella sp.
ACGTGGAACAATTAACGGTAACAACCAAAATTGTTCCACGTGGAACATGGTGAAAATTACCGCTCCTCCACGGTAGTTTCCTATACCCTGCGCTCCGCCGCCCAAGAATATAGTTTGTATGACAACAGAGGCGGGGGATAATTAATATCTTAGCAAAATCAAAACTCAGCCAAATGAAACGCTTTCTTCTGCCGCTGGTCCTGCTCGTCCTCGGTCCCACCCTCTTTGCACAAGTTAAAGACAACCCCTTCCAGCAGCTCGGCAATGATCTGCCCACCCCCAATGTATACCGCAACGCTGCCGGTGCACCGGGGCACATGTACTGGCAGCAGCGGGCGGACTACGAAATGGAGATTCGCCTCGACGACGAAGAGCAGCGTATTTACGGCACTGAAACGATTACCTATTATAATCAGTCGCCTGATCCCCTGGAGTACCTGTGGGTTCAGCTCGATCAAAACGTCCGCGCCCTCGATTCCGATACCTATAAAACATCGACTAGCCAGGTTGGAGAGCAAATGTCCCTTGGTCAGCTATCACGTCTGGAGCCAACCTTTGATGGTGGATTTAAGATTGATCACGTCAAGAACGATGATGGAGAGGATATGACTTACCACATCGAGAAGACGATGATGCGGATCGAGCTCGATGAGCCACTGCAACCGGATGAGTCCCTTGAATTTGATATCAAGTACTGGTACAATATCAACGACCGTGCGAAAGACGGCGGTGGTCGTTCTGGCTCCGAGTACTTTGAGGAGGACGACAACTACCTGTATACCATCGCTCAGTTTTATCCCCGCATGGCTGTCTACAATGACGTAGACGGGTGGCAGAATAAGCAGTTCCTGGGACGTGGTGAATTCACCCTGACCTTCGGTAATTACGATGTGAAGATCACCGTACCTACGGATCACCTGGTGGCGGCTACTGGCACTCTACAGAATGAGGGCGATGTGCTGACCCGTGATCAGCGCCGTCGCCTCGAGTTAGCGAGAGCTGCCCGTGAGCAACCGGTCATCGTTGCTACGCAGGAGGAAGCTATAGAAAGAGAAAAGGATAAAGCGAAGCGCGAGCAAACCTGGCACTTCGTGGCGGAGAATGTTCGTGACTTCGGATTTGCATCTTCCCGCAAGTTTATCTGGGACGCCATGGGCGTCGAGCAGGAAGACGGCAGTGTCGTTATGGCCATGTCAATGTATCCCAAAGAAGGTAATCCCCTCTGGGAGCGGTTTTCCACTAAGGCGGTGGCGCATACCCTCCGGTGGTACTCCCACTACACCTTTAGCTACCCCTACCCCGTCGCCTGGTCGATCAATGCCGCCGACATTGGAATGGAGTACCCGATGATCTGTTTCAACTTCGGCCGCACGGAGCCCGATGGCACCTACAGCGATCGGACCAAGTACGGTATGATCGGCGTGATCATTCACGAAGTAGGTCACAACTACTTCCCCATGATTGTAAACAGCGATGAGCGACAGTGGACCTGGATGGACGAAGGCCTAAATACCTTCCTACAGTACCTCACCGAGCAACAGTGGGAGCGAGATTACCCGAGTCGCCGGGGACCTGCCGACAAGATTGTCGACTATATGAAGGGGGACAAGCAGTACATCAGCCCCATCATGACTAATTCCGAGTCTATCTGGCAATTCGGGAACAATGCATACGGTAAACCCGCTACCGCACTTAATATCCTACGGGAAACGGTTATGGGCCGCGATCAATTCGATTATGCCTTCAAGACTTACGCGAATCGTTGGAAGTTCAAGCATCCCGCTCCCGCCGATCTGTTCCGTACTATGGAGGACGCGTCAGCGATCGATCTGGACTGGTTCTGGCGCGGCTGGTTCTTCACTACCGATCATGTAGACATCGAACTGGCCAACGTGCGCCAATTCCGCATCAATACCATGAACCCCACCGTCGAAAATCAGCGGACCCGGGACGAGCAGGAAGAGGCACCGCGTAACATCAGCAGTATCCGGAACGAGGAGCAAATAGCCAGCACCTACGATGAGACGGATACAACCCTCGTTGATTTTTATTCCGATTACGATCCCCTGGAGGCTACGGTCATCGACGAAGAGGAATTTCAAAAGTATCTCGGCTCGTTGAGTGAGGACGAGAAAAGCGTGCTGAACGCCGATAAGTACTACTACGAACTTACCTTCAAGAATATTGGCGGCCTGGTAATGCCCCTGATCCTGGAGTTCACCTTTGCGGATGGTACGAAGGAAGTACAGCGTATCCCCGCGGAGATCTGGCGGATGGGTACGGAAGAGGTCAGTAAGGTCTTCCCCTTTGAGCGGGAAGTCACCGGCATTGTACTCGATCCCTTCATCGAAACAGCCGATACCGATACCAGCAACAATTACTACCCGTCGAAATCCGCTGTTAATCGCTTTGATCTCTACCAAAGCCGGGAACGGGGCGGCGGAGAAAACCCGATGCAGCGTAATGCTCGGGCCAATGAAATGGAGCAGAGTGGTTCGCGCCGGTAATTGCTAGTAATGAAGTATGAAAACGCCGGTCAGACACTGGTCACCGACGAGGTCGCTCCGGGAGCGATCCGTTGGAGAAGTCCGTCGAATATCGCCCTGGTAAAGTATTGGGGCAAACACGGCGACCAGTTACCACAAAATGCCTCGGTCAGCTTCACGCTGGACAGCGCGGCGACCGATACGACCTTACAATATGGCCCCCGCAAAACGTTGGGGGAAGGTATCGATCTGTCGCTGTACCTGGCCGGTGAAGAGCGGCAGGATTTTGCTGACCGGACCCGCGCTTTTTTTGAACGCCTGCTTCCTATCTATCCTTTTCTCCGTCAGCTGAGCTTTCGGGTGGATACCCAAAATAGCTTTCCGCACTCGGCCGGAATCGCTAGTTCCGCATCCGGGATGAGCGCGTTGGCCCTTTGTCTGGTCAGTCTGGAAGAAGAACTCTTTGAACCGCTACCGGACCGGGAGGCTTTTCTGACCAAAGCGAGCTATCTGGCCCGCCTGGGATCGGGTAGTGCCAGCCGGTCGGTGTATGGTTCCGCGGCCGTGTGGGGGAAGACCGATGCCTCCCCCGGAAGCAGCGATGATTATGCAGTGAGTGTAGCGGACTCTTTACATCCCGTATTCCAGACTTACCACGACGATATTCTGCTCGTTTCCCGGTCGGAAAAATCGGTCAGCAGTCGGGCGGGACACGGGCTGATGGAGCAAAATCCGTACGCTCCTCCCCGGTACGCACAGGCCAATCGACGTGTAGCGGAAATGCTTACCGTATTGCGGGAAGGAGACACGGAAAAATTCGGACAACTGCTTGAAAGTGAGGCGCTTACGTTACATGCACTTATGATGAGTAGTCGCCCTTATTACACCTTGATCGAGCCTAATACACTGCACATCATCAAGAAACTGCAGCAGTATCGGAAGGACACGGGACACCCCGTTCACTTCACGCTGGATGCGGGTCCGAACGTTCATTTACTCTACCCGGATAAAGTGGCCGCTCCGGTCAAAGCGTTCATCAGGGAGCAGCTACTACCCTACTGCGAAGACCGCCTCTATCTGGCGGATCGGGTAGGTAACGGGCCGCAACAATTAGAGGTGAACACAACGACACTTGCCCGGTAACTGTTACCGCTGCGATGAAACTTCAGAACGTATTCGTGTGTGGTCTCGGGCTGCTGCTGCTCTATGCCTGTCGGCTGTCTAGTCAGGATGTCCCGGAACGGCTCCGGACGGGTTATCAACCCCTGGATGAACGGCTATCGCAAATGGTAACGGCCGATTCTGTATCCCTAAGTCCCAGAGAAGCAGCTGATCTCACCGGCGCGGTTTTTCTCGATGCCCGGGAATCGGCGGAGTATGCAATCAGCCACTTACCTGACGCACGATTCCTGGGTTATAAGGATCCGGATTACAGTGTTGTCGCTGATTTGAATCCTGAAACGCCCCTCGTGGTCTACTGCACCATCGGGTACCGCAGTGAGCGAATGGCGGAAGAACTGAAGAGCCGGGGGTTTCACCGCGTGTATAACCTCTACGGCAGTATCTATGCCTGGTTACTGGCGGGTCAACCTGTAGTCGACCAGGCCGGTCAAACCGATCGCGTTCATACGTACAACCGCAAGTGGGGAACGTACCTTCCCGACAGTGTTTTTACCAAAGTCTATTAAGTATCCATGACTCTATACCAGCAAATTCAGGAGTGCGTCGCCTTTATTAAGCAGCGGGCCAAAACGGAACCCCGCATCGGGATCATTCTCGGAACCGGATTGAGTACTCTCGTTGACGAGATCGAGGTAGAGCGCGAATTCGTTTACGGGCTTCTCCCCTATTTCTCGGTCTCTACCGTCGCCACGCACCGCGGCAAACTCGTGCTGGGCAAACTCCGTGGTGTTCCCGTGGTCGCTATGGCCGGCCGGTTGCATTACTATGAGGGATACAGTATGCAGCAGCTCACCTTCCCGGTGCGTGTGCTCAAAGCTTTGGGTATTCAGCATCTGATCATTTCCAATGCATCCGGTAGCGTCAATCCCGATATTTGCGCCGGCGACGTCGTGTTTCTGCGCGATCATATCAATATGCAGCCCGATAATCCGCTGCGTGGCCATAATGACGACCGTTTGGGGCCCCGTTTTCCGGATATGCTCCATGTATATGACCGGAAACTCAACGCACGGGCGATTGAACTGGCTAAAAAGCACGATATAAAGGCCCACGAGGGGGTTTATCTGGCCCTGGCGGGACCGAATTTGGAAACGCCCGCCGAATACCGGATGGCTAACATCATTGGGGCCGACGTAATTGGCATGTCTACGGTACCGGAGGTGCTGGTCGCCCGACATGCGGATCTTCCTGTATTTGTAGCATCGGTGGTAAGCAATAAGTGCTTTCCGATCGCCGATATACAGCCCACAACGGTGGAGGATGTCATTGCCACGGTGCAGTCGGTAGAACCTAAGCTTCGAGGGCTGATTGGCGATATGGTGGAGGAGCTAGCGGTGACGAAGGAAACATCTGCTTAGAGACGTATTTGGGCGGCGGAGCGCAGGACAAAAGTATATCACGTGCGCAGGTCGCCCGGGAACTGAAATTAAAATCGCAGACCGGCTATAAAACCGTATTCGTTATAGCTATATGCCTGGCTTAGTACTCCCAATTGACCGAGGTTTCCCCGAAATTCGACGTAGGGTCGTATGCGTCGGTTGCCGAGCTCCAATCCGAGACTCGAATACAGACTGAAATTGTTTCCGGGTTCGTGAAAGGTGGTCAGTCCTCGATTGGGCTTGTCCGTGTCGAAATCACTGATGTGTAAATGGCAACGATAGTCGTCATCGCCGCGGTACAACCAACAGTCGTTAACGAATAAAATCGTTCCCTTTCCACGCCCGGCTACTAGTATGCCGTACCGTACGCCGGTTACTACATACACTCTTCCGGAAAACAAAGGTATCGGCAGGCTGTAGGTCACGCCAATCTCCGGTCCGATGAAGGTCTCGTTTACCTGGATATACGCCGTTGTATCGTGATCAAGGCCCTTGATCAGATGACC
Organism: Lewinella sp.; assembly: GCA_049650785.1. Classification (GTDB taxonomy): domain Bacteria; phylum Bacteroidota; class Bacteroidia; order Chitinophagales; family Saprospiraceae; genus Neolewinella. Next base: position 5,554 of record JBASAV010000054.1, read on the forward strand.
TGGGGCGAACGTCTTACCGGTAGAGCGGTAGTCGGCGTAAAACAGGCCCACGTCAACGCCGAAGTTGTCCTTAATATGACGCGATGCCCGGAACGCTACGTGTTTTCGATTACCGGGCAACCGCTCGACCGACTTCAATCCGCTATACGATACGTCCCACTGGTAATGAAAACTGCCAACTTCGAACGCGAAGGATGTTTTGTCCGCCTGGCTGTCTTGTGCCCGAACCACCCTCCCGCTCGCAAACAAGAGCACCAAGCACATAAGCGCGTGATGATACAGTGCATTTACCTGCATATGATAGTGGGGTCAGGGGATTAGGCGATTCGTGTGTACGCTCAGGAGCATTAAAACGGCCATACCGCTTGCGCGGTCGTTGCTTAGGACATTAGTCTCAAGCGACAGGTTTTTCCCCGTTATTATCCTGATGAAGAGGGTAATACGAGGACTTCCTAAACGTGTGAACCACTAGGTAATTGCTCGATTCGCGTCATACGGGACATCTCTGCTCAGCCGAAAACAATGTCCACCATGGGTACTTATCGTGACGGAACGGCCGTTACACCCCAAAGGTAGCGGTCATAGCATGTGGATTACCCCTTTCCAAAAAATCCGGATGCCTGCACAACTAACGTTTGCGTCCACGCCTTTAAGACAAGATAACCCTGACTGAAAACTAGATGAACGGAGCCTTCCGCGCCGCCTGGAAAAATTTGAGCGCTACCGACCGTGATGTTGCCACGGCCATGAGTATGGTCTATGAGGAGCGCTCCGTCCTTGACCTGTCCCGGCTTTTGAATAAGATCGGTATGACTCCCCCTGCGGGAGAGTCGCGCTTCACCCACGCCGCCACGGAGGAGATTGTACACCGCCTCCACGAGCAGAATGTACTGGTGAAGCAAAGTGACCACGGCTGGCGGATTAATCCGAAGGTCAGCGAGGCTATCATGCGCCACGCCGGCCGCCGGCCCGACTTTACGGTCCTACTCAACGAAATCCGGCGGGAACTACCCTATAAAACCTACTGGCAACCGGCCAGCCCACACGCACTGATGCGGGAGATCCGTATCTCCTTTTATCAGCAAAACGAGTCTGGATTCGACCGCTTACAGCGGGAGTCCGAGAACTTTTACCCCGATCAGGCGCGTACCGGCATCTTTATCGATCCGCTGTTTGCCGAATTCGACCCCCGCTGGGTGGAAACCCTGCTACCTGCCTGGCAGGAGATTAACCTACGAAAGGCTTTCCGTCGGGCGCTGGTGACTATGGAACCGCTGGATCCCCTCATCGAGTTTCTGGAGCAGCACGAGCACATCCGCGAGCCGGATTCCGGTCCCCTGCGGGAATTGCTGGCTGAAGCCTTCGTTCTTCAGGGTGCCTGGAGTCGACTGCAACTCTGGGCGGACCTGGAAACCAGCGAATGGCGCAGTGCAGCCAATTACCTGATCTACCACATCCTGCGCGACGACGACGAGGCCGCCCAGGACCTGATTGAGGATGTACGAAAGGGCTACCGCCGGGAATACGAAAATAAGTATCCCTCCCACCTGGCCGGCTACCTTTATTTGCTCTCCCTGCTGCGGAACGGCGGGGTCAAGAGCGCGGAGGTTATTGGTCACCACCTCGATAATCTTGACCCGGTGCAGAATCTGCGCCTGGGCGGAACCTATCTCGTGCTCAAGGCACTCCATGCTTACCTCCGCAACGATGAGGATGCACAGGATGCCGCCCGGCAGGGGCTAGAGCGCATGGAGGCCAACGCCTTTGCCCGCACTTTTCTGGCCCTGTACCGCCTCTGGACGGATAGTAACACAACGATTCGCTCCGGTACCTATCTGGAGGAGTTGGAAGCGTTGAGGGAGAAGGCACAAGACAACGGGTACCGCTGGGTAGAGATGGAAATCACCCGGGTACTCTCGCTGCGTCATCCCGAATCGGAAGCGCGCGAAACGTATGCCGAACGGGCTCAACAATTAAGTGACGAACTTCGCATTTATAGCCTGGCCGATGCCATGCCCCGCATCGAGCCCTGGGAACGCGCTCTGGAGGTGCTGGTAGGTATGGGTACCCCCGATCGGGCCAACGGCAAACGCAGCAAGAAAACCAGCCGCTTCGTCTGGTTCGTGGACTTCGAGAACCGTGACCTGGAACCCCGTGAGCAGACCCTCAGTAAGAGCGGTAGCTGGTCGAAGGGGCGGAAAGTAGCTCTCAAACGGGTTAAGCAGGGCGACGTAGAGGGCATGACGCCACAGGATGTGTCGGTAGCTAAGGCAATTGAGGAAGATTTCAGTCGCTACCACCCGAACGGAAGCTACACCATCAACTACGAGGATGCTTTGCTGGCCATGGTCGGACATCCGAACCTGTATTTGAGCAAGAATCCATCCATCGGCGTCGAATTGATTCGCCGCAATCCCCAGTTGCTGATTGAGGAGACTGACAACCGGCTCCACCTCCGTTTTGCGCAGGACTTCAATGGTACGGGTGTACAGGTGGTCAAGGAAACCCCAACGCGCTACCAGGTGATCGAGGTAAACGACGGCCACAGCCAGATCCACCGGCAGATCGGCCAGGGTCTCGAAATTCCGAAGCGGGCCCGCCACCGCCTGCTCGAAGTAGCCCGAAACCTGAGTAAATTCACCGAGGTACAGAATACCCTCACCGGGGTCATCGACGATCTGGACGAGACGAAGGCGGATTCCCGTACCTACGTCCACCTGCTTCCCGTGGGCGAAACCTTTAAGGTGGAATTCTTCGTCCGCCCGATCCTCGAGGAAGACCAGTACTTCAAACCCGGCCGCGGCCGCAATAAAGTTATTAGCGAAGTCGACGGCCAACGTCGACTGGCCGAACGCGATCTCTCCCGGGAGATCGAACGTGCGGAAGCCGTGATCGTGGACTGCCCTACCCTGCAGAAGATCGTGCACCGCGATTACGAGTGGCAGGTCGATGAGGTCGAAGACTGCCTCAATGTCCTCCTGGAACTACAGCCCCTGCGTGCGCTGGACCGGATCGTGCTGGAGCACCCACGTGGCGAGAAGATCAAATTGATCGGCAGCGTCGACTTCGGTGATCTCAGTTTAGGCGTAAAGGAAAAAGC
>JBASAV010000055.1:0-3185 GCA_049650785.1 Lewinella sp.
ACCCAGGGGCGTACGCGCATAAAGAAACCCTAAAGAGTCCGCGACCACACGCTCCACCCGGGCATCGGGCAGACCGGCCGCGGTGGAATACTGGCGGTAGCCGTATTCCTGCGCGGCCAGTCCGACCGAAAATAAGAGTGCCAGGATGCGAAGGATCATGCCTCACGAAAGTACCGCAGTCGTACGGTTCGCGCCTGATCAACCGGGACCAGGATGCAAAACAGCCGGGAGATACCGTTGGCCCGGGCGGCGGGGACGCGGCTTGCGTCCGCCAGTCGGTAGGTGGTACGGTCGAAAGACCAGCGAAAATCGTGGTGCGTCAGCCCCATCCCCGCCAGTTCCCGCACTAAAGCTTCCTCATTCTCCAGCCAGGCTACGAGTTCGGTCTCCCGGCCGGGTAGGTATACGTCGCCCCCCTCGGGGTGTACGCGCAGCCATTCCACCGGCACGTTGAACTGGTAGAGGTACGGTTGCAGGTCTTCGGCAAAGCGATTGCGCCCGAGCGCCTCCTCCCAATCGACCGCCACGTGGGGATACTTGCGTCCAAAGCGGACGGCCATTACGGAGGGCAGCGGGTAGTCACCCAGCGGGCGGGCACGGAAGTAGGCATCGGCGTAGTGACGTTCCATCCCACGGAATCCTTCGCGGAACAGGGTGAATTGCTCCGTAGCTTCCACCTCCGGGTACTCCCCCTCTCCCCCGAACACGCGGCTCATCTCTCGCAGCAGAGCCCGGTCGCTTCCCAGTCCGCAACCATGCAGGACCACTCGGGTCGATTTCGTAATACCGGAGAGGGGTGCCGGAGACCATTCCGAGAGGGTCTGCGCCGTTGCCCGCTCCTCGGCGGCCGTCCGGCCCACCGACAGTCCCGACCAGGGGTTACCGTGAACGACCAGGTGGATCTGTCCCCAGCCTTCGCGGGGCCGACGACTATCCAGGTAATAGCGCACGGCAGCCAGGCTTTCCAGGCCGGTGACGATGCGCTCCTGTCCCTGCTCGCGGAAGTAGCGTTCGGCACGGGCGAAGTAGGGATTATCCGACTGGTCACGACCAAGGATGAAAGTTACATCATTAGCGGCGGGCTTCAGAGTGACGGTCTCTGCTACCACCCTGACCTCCTGGTGGCTTGCTGTTGACGACGTATTTACCGCTTCCAACAGCGGCGATGCGGCGGGCAAAACGACTTCCGTGGTGGGGGGGTTGTCCGGCTCGCTTACGGCAGACTCTTGCTTACAACCGGTAAAGACCGCCAGCAAAAGGAGTACCGGCGTAAGCGAACGCAGCTTACGGAAACCGGCGACGAAGAACAACGCCACCACGAATACGGTCGCATAACTCCACCAGGGAAGACCGGCGCCGGGTACGGGAAGTCCCGACACACCGGCTACGGCCAGCGTAAAACCAACGGCATTCGCCGATACCCCCGCCGGGAGCGGAAGCGGCTGTTTGACTGATTCTATAGTATCGCCCGGCATGCGGACGGGCGTTTTGTCCACGGCAACGAAGGAGGTGTACCGGGTAAGCAGATTATGCGCGAGCCCCAGCTGCGTCACTTCCTCTACGCGCTGGTCGCTGTGGTGAAGGTGATTATAATCATCCAACCGCTGTATGCGGCTGCGCGCCCACAGGTACGATAGGGCGACGTTGGAGTCGTCCGGACGGCTGTCCCTGACCCGGTGGGTAGTGAGCAGATCTCCGGCCCCGGTAGTACCGGTGAGCACCAGTTCCCCCTTGGCCTTTCCCCGGTACTTGCCGAAGACCATTAGCGGACGTTCCCGGCTGAGATCGGGTAAGGATAGGGGCTCCAGGTCGTAAGCATCAAATCCATCGTAGGCCAGGCGCGCATCCGTCAGTAACGGCTCGGAGATATACTGACGGAAGCGATCGGCTTCTTCTACTGCAGCGGCTTCATCCAGTACCACCGCCGGCCGACCACGCCCCACGCGGGCCATACCGTCGATAAGGTGGCGATTTACACTACCACCGATTCCGAAGGTGTACACATTGGCCTTGTCCAGGTTCTGGTCGATCAAGTCGAAGACCTCCGGCTCGACGGATATGTAGCCGTCGGTAACGATGACGAAGTTGCGACTGATCGCTCCGCTGGCGGTCGGCTCCATTTTCACCATCTGCGGGATCAGCCGATCGCCTTCCCCCGGGCCGGGTAAGTCGTAGGCCTGCTGGAGGGCGGCTAGCAATTCGGTCCCGCCGCCGCCGCGCACGTCGTTCAGCCAGCGGGTGGCCGTCGCCAGATTGGCGGGCGTGGCCGGCACGGAAGCGGAGCGCCACGTATCGGCCGCTCCGGCAAAGAGCATCATATTGAAATGATCTACCGGCCGCAGGTCACCGACCAGGTCGGTCAGGAGCTGCTTGGTCACGGCCAGTGGAAAGCCGGTCATGGATCCACTTACATCTACGATAAAGACGAATTCCCGTGGTGGAATCTCCACATCGGCCACCTTATCCACCGGCGGCTGGGCCATGTAGAGGAAGTAGTTCTCCTCCTCGCCTTCGTAGAGCAGCAGACCGGTATGGATGCCTGCGCCGCCCAGGCGGTACTCCAGAACAAAGTCGCGGGTACCCGCGCTCGCCGGTCGCTCGAGGTGGATCGTCGCATCCCCTTCACCGGTACGGTTGGTGGTGATGGCGTGTGTAGGGCTACCCAGGGCGGCAATCGGCATGCCGGCCGCCAGGTGAATACGCAGACTGAAAGGCGTAACCTCTCCACCCTTCCGGTAGGGCTGACCGGTAAAGCCCTCTCCCCTATCGTCCTCACCGGTAAATCTTGGACCCACCACGGTTGGATACACGAAGCGATACGTCCCGCTTTCCGGAACGAGCAATTCCGTATACCGTAGCCGCACCCGGACCGAATCACCCGGGAGAATGTTGGCCACGCTCATCTGGAATACGTTCGGGCGGTGCTGTTCGAGCAGGCTGCTACGCTTGCCCGCCGCTTTAGCGTTTTCGTAGGTTTCCTTGGCCTCCGCCTTGCGCATCACCACCCCTTCGATCAGCCGATCGCCAATTTGCATCTCCATGGCGTGGACCGCCGCTTCGGTGGAAGCGGGAAAAACGTAGGTGGCCTCGATGGCCTGGTCGCCGTCGTTGTAGTAGACCTGCTCCACCGTCACATTGGCGATTACGCCGGCGATATCGACGGTTGTGGAGGTGGAGCTCAGCGG
>JBASAV010000056.1:0-4602 GCA_049650785.1 Lewinella sp.
TTAAGTGGTCGGACGACTAGTCGTCCGACCACTTAAAGTACCGGCGACCTCCCAGTTCTTAACCTACAGTTAACACAGCATCAAAACAGCAAACTTTCTCCCGTCATCTCCTGAGGTTGCTTCACGCCCAGTAGTTCCAGCAGGGTAGGGGCTACGTCGCCCAACTTTCCGTTGACGCGCAGCCGCACATCGGATCGATCGGGACCCGCGTACATCACGGGCACGGGGTTGGTGGTGTGGGCCGTGTTGACGCTGCCATCTTCATTGGTCATTACGTCCGAATTACCGTGATCGGCAATGATGAGTGCGTGATAGCCATGCTCGGCGGCCGTGCTGAGCAACTGCCCCAGGCACTCGTCGACCGCCTCGGCGGCTCGGATGGCTGCTCTCCAGTTTCCCGTGTGGCCCACCATATCGGTATTGGCGTAGTTGAGGCAGATAAAGTCCGGTTCATTATCCCGGATGTCTTTGATGATCGCCGTCGTGACCCCGTACACACTCATTTCGGGCTTCTCATCGTAGGTCTCGACGTCGCGCGGACTGTCAATTAGAATGCGCCGCTCCCCGGGAAAGGTGTCTTCCCGGCCACCGCTGAAGAAGAAGGTGACGTGGGCGTACTTCTCCGTTTCCGCGATGCGCACCTGCGATTTTCCGGTCTGGCTCACCACCTCCCCCATGGTTTTGCTCAGGTCCGTAGCATCAAACAATACCTTCACCCCCTTAAATTTTTCGTCGTACTGCGTCATGCAGACGTAGTGCAGGCCCCTGACCGGCTCCATATGCTGTTCGGGGAAGGGCTCCTGGGTCAGCGCCCGGGTAATTTGCCGAGGGCGATCGGTGCGGAAATTAAAGCAAATCACCACGTCGCCCTCCTGAATGGTAGCGATGGGTTTACCCTGCTTATCCACGTGGATGATGGGCTTCAGAAATTCATCCGTGGTGCCGGCCTTGTAGTGGGCGGCGACTGTTTCCAGGATGTCATCCGACTTTTCACCGGCCCCCCTGACCATGGCATCGTAGGCTTCGGCAATCCGCTCCCAGCGGGTATCCCGGTCCATGGCGTAGAAGCGTCCGGTCACGGTGGCTACCTCAGTTGGCTGATTCGCGATGTGATCAAAAACCGTCGAAAGGTAACCCCTGCCCGATGTCGGGGATACATCGCGCCCGTCCGTGAAGGCGTGGATATATATTCGATCGTTACCTGCCTGCGTGACGATGTCCGTAAGGCGCAATAGGTGATTGATATGGCTGTGCACCCCGCCGTCGCTGACCAACCCCATCAGGTGGACGGCCTTCCCTTTTTTGCGGGCGTAGCTCAACTCCTCCTGGAGGCTCTCCAGCTGTTGCAGCTCTCCCTCGCGGATGGCTTTGTTAATGCGGGCAAAGCTTTGGTAGACGACCCGACCCGCCCCGATGTTGAGATGACCGACCTCCGAATTGCCCATTTGGCCTTCGGGTAGCCCTACCTCCTCGCCGTAGGTGACTAGCGTAGCGTGCGGGTTATTATTCCAGATCCGGTCAAAATTAGGTGTGGTAGCGTTGGCGAGAGCATCGGCTTCGGGGCGTACGCCTAATCCCCAACCATCTAAAATTACCAGTAAAGTCTTTGCAGGGTTCATGCCGTTTTCATTTGCCGTTTGTGTATTGGGGTAGTCCCGGTAGGAGCCGGGCGAAGATGCAAAGAAAACCAGTTCGTGGCAAACGGAGGGTAGGAGCCGGTTTTATCCGATTAGCCCGTGTCGCTAAGCTTATATCGCGTACCAGGCCAGCAGGACGGTTACCGAAATAGAAATCAGATTCACGGCATCGTTGGTCATCCACGGGAACCCACGCACCAGATGGCTGCCCGCTGTATGTCGGTCGCTTACTTTGCCGTCGACGCCGCGGTAACGGGCCTGAAAGCTGGCTCCGAGCAGGGAGTCCATCAGCATGCCTCCAAAGCCGCAAGTGACCACAAAGATCAGTTGGCTGAGCGTAAAGTGTTCCAATAACCAAAGGCCCAACATGGAGATGAAGATGGCGCCGACCAAACCCGCCACGGAGCCGGCTACGCTAACTCCCCCACTCAAACCGGACGGAACTCGCTGACCGGTGGTAATGTCGAACGTCGGCTGCCCAAAGTACTTACCTATTTCGCTCGACCAAGTGTCGGAGGTAGCCACCGCCATACTGATCAGCAACAATAGCGGAGACACATCGCCAACCGCCAGGAGCCCATAGATTACACCGTTGCAAGCCACCTGTACCGCATCACGCGGTTGTTTGTCCTTTTGGTCGCTCGCGGCTGACGGTGCCGGCAGGGTACGACCGATGACCACGCTGCTTAGAAAGAACGCTACCAGAGGGACCAGCCAAATTGTGCCCCGGAAGTAGACGACGACCGATCCTAACAGCAGAGCAGCCACCGCACCACCCGGGGTCAGGCTACCGCGGCGAACCGTGGCGGCCGCAAACCCCACGCCGACCAGGCTATACAATAGGCTTCGGATCAATGGTTGCAAACGTCTCTGAATTAGAAGCGTAAGGTACGGGTAGGTGGTCGGTCAGCCAATACGCGTTGGGCTAGGATCCGGCTACTCCGCTGATGCGCTTCTGCTCCATATTGCTATCGTATATGCAGTACGCATCATACTTCGCCCGGTCGCTTTCCGCCCAGATGTCCTTGCCGATATCGCAGACCTTGATCAGTTCGTCGTAGATCATATTGCCAAGCTCAATCCGCGACTCGACGCTGATGTCGCGGTCGGCGATCTTGTCCTGCTGAATGTTCATGGCCAGTTCGAAGGCCTGACAGGCTTTGGCAACGCGCTCCAGGTGGTTCTCGTTCAGGCCCGTATCGGCCAGGAAGTTCCACTGCGCCCGAGCGACACGGATCACGCGCCGGCCGCAGAACAGTAATTGGGCGTCCGTCATGTCGCCGATTTTAGCGGTACCGAATTTCCGGTAGCGGCCGGTCCGGTTGCTGAAGGCCATCCGAACGCGCGTCATGACCGAACGGATCGCGTGCTTCAGTTTTTCGGAGGCTTCGTATTTTTTATCGGTGACCACCATCTGGTCCCCCAGCAATTCATCGTCGTGGGGCATTTCAACGAAGCGTTCGCAACGGTCGTAAAAACCTTTTAGTCGGTGCCCGTCGTACTCATAACCGCTCTTGAAATACTCGAGGTCCCGTTTGGCTAGACGGATACTGTCCATAGCCATCTGGTAAAGATCGGCGTCCGGGAAGTTGTACTTCCGGTTTACTTTCTGCTTTTTCATTGGGTTTGGTATCAGTGCGTAATCCCAACAAAAATAGGCTTTTATCGATTGGCAAACAAATTGTAGGCTCAGTGACGGTACCACCCCCAAAGAGAAAGGGTATGCATCCGGTCGGACACATACCCTTTGATCAAGTCTGTCGTGGGAAAATTACTCTTCAACGGCCACTTCCTTGGTTGCCTTCTTGGCATCCTTTTCGGCGGCTTTCTTTTCGGCGGTGGCGGCGGAACGAAGGGCACGGGGCACTTCAACCGTAGCGATGGGCTGACCACCGGGGTTTTGAATCTCTACGCCTTCCATGGGTTCGATGTCGCGGACGCGGATACTGTGACCTAGTTCCAGGTCGCTGATGTCCAGCGTGACGTGATCGACGAGGTGCTCGGGCGTGGTTTTAATCTTGATACGGCGGACGCTGACCTGTAGCTTACCACCTCCCCGAACGCCAGGGCTGGTGCCGGTAAAGGTAACGGGTACCTGAACCTTGATCGAGCGGCCGTCTTCGAGCGCCAGAAAGTCGATGTGCCGCAGCTCGTCGGTGACCGGGTGGAACTGGTAATCCTTGATGATGGTCCGGTAGGTTTCACCGCCGACACTGAGCTCGGCAAGCTTAAACTCAGCGGTGTAAATGAGGGCACGCAGGTCCAGCGCTTTTACGGTAAAGTGGACAGGGCCACCTATGCCATATACGACGGCCGGTACCAGCCCGGCGCGGCGTACATCCTTGGAGGATCTTTTTCCTAGATTATCACGGACTTCGCCGCTTACTTTTACAACTTCCATACGGTAATTCTTTCGCGCTGTTTCGCTTTCGGCCCGCAAAGATACGAAGTTATTGTCGCCCGAGGTAGAGTTTGCGCCAAAAAGTTTAATTGAATCGGGCCAGACCAACAATCTGCCCCCCGGTGCTATTGTTAAAGCCGCTTACCTTACCTTGCCTCGCAATTTAACCTAAAGATGACCAAACTTATGAAAAGGCTTTTCCCCCTCCTGCTTTTCGCCCTCATTATCCTGGCCTGTGGCGGAGGAGAGGAGACCCCCTCCGAAGCCCCGGAAACGGAAGACGTTGCCGCCGCTCCCGATATCGATACCGATCGGATCTGGAAGGTTCGCTGTATTGCCTGTCACGGGCTTAAGGGCGATATGGGTACCAACGGTGCCGCAAACCTGCAAGAAGCTACCAGCGATATGGCCTACCGCGTCAACATCATTACCAATGGCAGCGAAAACGGCGTAATGACGGCCTTTAAGGACATCCTGACCCCCGAGGAGATCCAGGCCATGGCCGAGCACACGATGCAGTTCAACGAAAATTTATAATACCAGCAACCAGCAACCAGCAACCAG
>JBASAV010000057.1:0-4971 GCA_049650785.1 Lewinella sp.
GACAACGTCTTTCCCCTGATCGAACGGCTCGTGCGTCACTACGACGAGCCCTTCGCCGTGAGCAGTCAGCTTACTTACCACTACATCGCCGAATACGCCGCCCGTACGCACAAGGTCGTCCTGGGCGGCGACGGGGGCGACGAACTCCTCGCCGGCTACCACTGGTATCCGCAGATGGACCAGTGGCGACCCGGGCCCCGCAGTGTCCTCCGTGCCCTGCGCGGCAACGGGAGCCTGAAGGCCCAGCGCCTGGAAGAATACGCGCGGGAGCAGACCGGGGTGTACCACTACCTGCGGGGCAGGGGGATCATCGCGCCGGAATGGATGCAACGCATGCAGGACCGCGCTTACGGTTACTTTTCGCAGCACTACGGCCAGTCGCCGGACAAGATCAAATCCTGGCAACGCCTGGACATAGATACCTTCATGCTCGATAACTGCCTGCAACGGGCCGACTCGTCGAGTATGCTCCACTCCCTAGAAGTCCGCGTCCCCTTCCTGGATCACGAATTATTCGAGTTCGTGTACGCTCTACCCACCGAAACTTACTTCGACCCCAAACAGAATAAAAAGATGCTGTACGACCAGCTCCGCCATCGGCTCCCGGCCAGCGTGCTGGAAAGGCGCAAACAGGGTTTCGGCTTCCAACACCGGGACGCCCTCAAGGGGCCGGCGTTCGCCGATTTCGTAAACCACGGGGAATTGCAGAAGCTGGGGTTCCTGTCCGGGCCAGTCGATCTGGACCGCGTAACCGGCGAAGAGGCCTATCACCTGGTTTTCCTCGAACAGTGGCTACGTATTAATTAACCCGATATGACCGACCATCAGTGGACCGAAGACACCTTCTGGGTAATCCGTAGCGCCGGCGAGCGGACCGTGGAGGCCTGTGCGGACCTCATTCGTGCCTTCGTTCCCGAACACCGGATCGCCATCGTCGAGGAGCGCCCCTTCGCCGCCGCCATCGCCAAGACTTACCGCCTGGCCGCCGCGAGTGGTTGTAAATGGACTTTCTGCATCGACGCGGATGTACTGGTCCATGCGGAAGGCTTCCGGCAGTTGTATGAGGTGGCGGAGTCCGTTCACGATACCATCTGGTACGTCCAGGGCCTGACGGTAGATAAGTTCATCCCCATCATCCGCACGGCGGGTAACGGCATTTACCGGAGTTGGGTGGCCGGTATGGCCATCTCCGAAATCCCGGAGGACGGCACGACTCTCCGCCCCGAGGCGACGACCATCGACCGCATGATCGCCCGCGGCTACCAGGCGTACCGCACGCCCATCGTGGTGGGCATCCATGACTTCGAGCAGCACTACCACGATATCGCCCGCAAAACCTTCCTGCACTATCACAAGCACGAAAACGTACGCCCGGAAATGCAGGGTTACTGGCGGAGCGAGCAGGACAACGATGCCGACTTTCGGGCCGCCCTACTGGGTGCCAGGCTCGGGGAGGACTACCAAGACAATCTGCTGATCGACCGGGCTTTCAAACAGCAAGAGATCGCCGCCGGCCTAGAGCGGATCGAGCTCGGCCCAAAGGCTTCCCTTCCCGCCGGCACCATCACAACCGAATACGTGACCCGCTTTCTGGCTTCCTACCAGCCGGATCCGGTCATTCAACGGAAGAAATACCCGGAATACACCAATTACATTCTGCGTTGGCCCCTGGCTACCCCGGAGCGTCGGTTTCTCAATAGTTTGCGTCGACTTAAGCGCCGTCTGCTGCGCGCAGCCAGGCTCGCGCCTCCGAAAAAAAAGCGGCAGGCGTAAGTCCCGATTCCTTGACGGCCGCGGCTCCCTGACTTTTGGAGAGTTTTTCTCCGTTCACCCGAAGTAGCGGATGGTGAATAAATCGAATGCGCTTCAACAGCGGTGGATACCCGAGCAGATCACTGAGCAGAGCCTGGGCCGCGGTACTGTCCCGCAGGTCTTCCCCCCGCGCGCATCCGGTAATGCCAAAGTGGTAATCATCCACCGTGCAGGCTAGCTGATAGCTGGGGCGCCCGTCCTTTTTCCGTACGGCAAACCACGGCATACGCTCGTGTAGCTCTGTTCCCCGCGTATCGATCCGCCAGGCTGTCCGCTCCCGGTCGAAGGGGATGGTTCCCCGCAAACACCCGTGTACGTGCGTTCCGTCCGCCAGCTCCTTCCGGGAGCAGGGGCAGGCAAATATTTGCGTCGGAGCGCGGGAAATAAGCCGTTCAAGGGCCTCATTGTATAATCCCATCCGACAATCCTGGGACCAGTGCCGTTCGAAATCGTCCGGATCCGTCGGTCCGTGCGTCCACTCGATGCCCAGCCAGCGCAGCACCTCAAAGACATCCTCCAGATACGCCCGCCGGAACCGTTGCCGGTCCAGGTCATCGATGCGCAGTAGCAGGGGCCCGCCGTCAGCTAGCAAGGCATTGGCCGCGAAGTTGACCGCGTTGCCTGCGTGCAGGTAGCCGGATGGGGTGGGCGCTATGCGTTGCATGGGACTAAGGTAAGCCGGCGGGTAGCTACCCGTACACTCGGAGGTGACTTCCGAGTGTCCGCGTTCCACCAACCCGAATCCCCACCAAACATACGCAGACCAAAGGCGGTACCGTTTACGATGTCGAGCAGCATTCTAATTACCGACAAGCATGACCGTCACCCGCCATTTAGCCTTACTGGTTACCGTACTTTTCTCTTCCTGCCTCTTTGCCCAACAACCCTACGGCACGGCCAAGAGTGCCGAAAAGCTACAGGGCCTGAGTGACCTCGAAGCCATCGACCAGATGATGTACTACATCCCCGGTATCGGCAGCTCGGCCCGGGAGGATCTGCTACGGCAAAATATCAAGCCCTACATGATGCCCATCCGGCAGGTTCCGCAGACCGGCATGGAGTGGGCCTATGCCCTGGCCGATGCCCTGGAATACTACGTCAACCTCAACACGAATTTCAAGGACAACATGAGCCCGGACTACATCAGCATGAGCCTGGCCAACGCCGGCACGCGCCCGAACCTGGTTGACGGGCTGGGGCTGCTGATGAATTCCGGTACCGTTTCGGCCGCCATCGTACCCTACAACAGCAACACCATCCCGAATTCGGTCTACTCCGTAGCGCGCTTCGGTATCGAAAATTTCGGATACCTCTTCCGCCCCGAAACCCGCTCCCGTAACCGAATTTTCGAAGCCCGCAAAGCCCTCAGCCGCGGCAACCCGGTGATCGTGGAACTGGCGACCGACGGCACCTTCACCGGCCTCAAATCTGACACCTACAAGCCCACCGGCCCGGCCACCGAGAAGCACTTCATGACAGTGATCGGCTACGACGGCGAAGGGGAAACCTTCGAACTGCGTAGCTCCCTCGGACGAAATTGGGGCGATGGCGGTTACGTGACCATCAGCTACGATGACTTCGGGAATATGGCCCAGACGGGGTACGTACTTATTCCCAAGGAGTGAGTTTTTAGTTCCCACCGCAGCGGTACCTTAGCGATATGAAGTTGCCGTTGTCCGTCCTGCTGTTGTGGCTGTGCCTGCCCGCGTTCTCCTCCGCCCAGACGGTGCTCCAAGTCCTGGACGAAGAAGGCGACCCCCTCCCCGGCGCGACGGTAATCCGCCTACCGGACGATCAACTGGGCTACACCGACGATGCCGGTCAGCTAGCCGTCAGCCTGGATCCCAAAGACAGCCTCCAGATCAACTTCATAGGTTTCGAGCCCCTCACCGTCACCGCCGATGAGGTGCAGAACGGTATTAATCGCTTCAACCTGCTCGAGTGGAGTTCCGGCATCAGCCTGATGACCGCCACCATCGTCGGTCGCCGCGACGAACGGACCAACACCCTCCCCTACCAGGTAGAGACCATCGACGGCGAAACACAGGCCAAAATTCAATCACTCACCACCGTCGATGCCCTGGAATCCCTGAGTGGCGTCTACGTACAGCGCTCCCAACTGGGCGGCGGCAGTCCGGTAGTCAGGGGCTTCGAAGCGAATCGCGTACTACTGGTCGTCGACGGCGTCCGCATGAACAATGCTATCTACCGCAGCGGTCACCTGCAAAACGCCATCACCGTCGATCCTAATGCCCTGGAGCGGATCGAGGTCATCTACGGCGCCGGGGCCCTGACCTACGGCAGCGATGCCATCGGTGGGGTCGTTCACTTCCGTACGCGGACTCCCGAGTTCCGGCCCGACGGGGGCTGGGGAGGCTACCAGCACGCTAATTTCGCCACCGCCGCCAATGCCATCAACTACGCCGGCGGCTTCGAATACGGCGGCACCGATTGGGCGGGGCTCACCAGCTATTCCGTCACCTCCATCGGCGACCTGCGCGCCGGCGGCAACCGGCCCGATGCATACGGCGACTTCGGCCTCCGCGATCAGTACGTGGACGGCGACGAGGTCATCGACAACGATAATCCCCAACTCCAAATAGGCAGCGGCTACGATCAGTACAACCTCCTGCAGAAGTTTCGCTTCCGACTGGCCGAACGAATCGAGCTGGATGCCAACTTCCAGTTTTCCACGACTTCAGATATCCCGCGCTACGACGCCCTCATCGAACGCCGCAATGGGGCGTTGCGCTGGGCACGTTGGGACTATGGTCCGCAAACGCGCGCCCTCGGTAGCCTCCGGCTGTCCGACCGACGCCCCACCGCCCTCTACGACGTGGCCACTTACCTGTTCGCTTACCAGTATACGGAGGAGGACCGTATTCAGCGCCGCCTCGGGAATCCCGTCACCACAGAAAACCTCGAGGACGTCGATGCCTATACCCTCCAGGTAGACTTCGCCAGGAACCTGGCTACCGGTACCGACCTGCGTTATGGCTTCGACGGCCGCTACGATGAGGTCCGGTCCACGGCCACCCCCACCGGTGAGCCCACCCGCTATCCGGGCGGCGGCAGTACACTCGCTACCGGGGGCGCCTACATCGATCTCAGCCACCGCTTTGCGGACTACTGGCGGGTACGGGGTGGGATCCGCTACAA